>JAGLDW010001129.1 GCA_023145395.1 Lentisphaeria bacterium
CCCCACGCAACTGAGGCGTTACCGTTCCCATACTGACGGAGTTGATGTTTTGCAAATCCACGCTAGTTTTGGTGGCTCTAAATTTGACTGAAGACATGCTTTTCTGGACAGAAGAGGTTCAGCTCGGAGACAGTGCGAGTGAGCGACAAAAAACTGCCAAGAAGCTTCAATGCCCGGACCTTCGCCCTTGGTCTCGTCAGTTTGGCGATGCTGGCCGTCTGGTCCCACTGGCATCGCGTCCTTGCCGCACACGGAACCTCCCTCAACGACGGCTCCCCCCCCGTCGGCGGCGTGGGGATCTTCCTCGGCGTGTTCGTGATCGTCGGCCTCTTCGAGCTTGTCAACCGGAAGTTTCGTCTTCCCCGCCGCGAGCTCATCATCATCTACACCATGCTGCTGATCGCCTCGCCCTGGATGGGGCACGGCATCTGGTATCGCTTCGTCGGCCTGATCTACACCATCCCGCGCGATACGAATCAGGCCCGGCTTTTCCACCACTATTCCGACAAGCTCTGGCCCCATGGGCCGCAGCTCAACCGAAACAACGACCTCACGGCCACACCGGAGTTCGACGGATATTTTCTCGATATCGCCCCGAGCAAGGACGAGGAGGGGCAACCCGGAACACTTCCCGACCCTGGCGGACGCGTGGTCATCGAGGCGCTCGAGGGGAACAAGCAGGCGCTCAAACACGTTGTCAAGATGCATACGGACGACGTCGAGATGCTGCTCTTCAAGCTGCGGATTCCCACCGTGCACGAGGGCAAGACCCAACTCGTGCCGGGAGAAAACTACCACCTCAGCTATCTCGCGAACATCGAAGACTCCAAGGGCAGCACCATGCTGAGCTGCTACCTGCTCACCGAGGAGGGCGACAAGGCGGGTGTCAACAGCATGAACCGGGAGAGCAAGGAGTCCTTCAGCCTGCCCAGCGCCTTCGAACCCACCACCCGGCCAAAAGTCCTTATTCCCGACCGCCTGGGAGACTATGTGGACATCGTCTTCGAGTTTCGGGGGGCGGGCACTCTTCGCATCGGAGACATTCGCTTCTACAACAACGAGGCGCTCCAGTCCCTCTACCAGGGACGCACGGAGGTCGCCGAGTCCGACTTGGACAGACTCCCCGAAAACGAGAGGGCCAGGGTGGACGTCCGGCCGGACAGCACGCTCTCGCCCGGAGGGGGTACGATGGACGCCAGGCTCCGCCGCCGTACTTGGGCGGACAGAGTGTATTGCGCACCCGCCTCCAGCGTCAACACATCCCGGGACAGGAAGGTCCACGAACCTCTCTCCCGAAAATCCACATAGGCGGCATACGAGTCCACCAC
>JAGLDW010000113.1 GCA_023145395.1 Lentisphaeria bacterium
TGCGCAAGCTGGAGCACACCGAAGCCAACCTCCTGCGCCTTGCCGACGTCGTTCGCGAAGTCAAGCGCCAGATCATCTCGCTCCAGCGGCAGGCCGGTAAAGCCAGGCGCTACAAGGATCTCGCCGAAGAGGTGCGCGGACTCGACCTCTACGTCACCCGTGAAAAGCTCGGCGAGTACACAAAGAAAACCGATGGACTCGCCAACGAGCTGCAAGCCCTCGAATGCACGGTTCGCAAACTGCACGAACAGGTCGAATCCGCCGAGGCCGAAGCCGAATCCTCCCGGGGGGCGCTGACCCGGCTGGAGGAAACCATCTCCCAAGCCATGGAGCAAGCCTCCGCCACCAAGAGCGAACTCGAACGCACACGGCACTTGATCGCGATGAACACCGACCGCATCGAGGAGCTCTCCACCCTTGCCCAGCGCAATACGCAGGAGACGGAAGAGGCCCGTGGCCGGCTCGAAACCCATCGCGGCGAACTCGAGAAGATCATTTCCGAAATGACCGTCTCCGAGCAGGGAAAGACCGATGCCAAGGCCGATCTCGACCGCGTCATGCTGGTGCAGAAGGACGCCGAAGACCAAATGAACGCCACCCGTTCGCGGCTCAACGACCTGCGCAACGAGTCGGTCGCTCTGGACAGCAAGTCCTCCACGATGCAGAACGAACTCAACGAACTCGATGCGCGCGACCGCTCCTCCATGCTCAAGAAAGAGCGACTCTCCACCGAAAAGGCCGAACTGGAGCGTTCGCTCTACTCCTTCGTCGGGCACCAGCAGGAGATGGATGCCCAGGTCGAAACCCTCGCCGCCAAGGTGGAGGGCCAAACCCAAACGCTCAACACCCTCGACGGCGAGCGCAGCGGGCGCAGGGATTTGATTTCCGAACAGGAAAAGACACTCAACGAAAAGCACAAAACGGCGGCGGCCAAACGGGCGCAGTTCGAAATGCTCTCCGGCGGCGAGGCCCGCCAGGAAGGCTATCCGCCCGGTGCGCAGTTGCTGCTCGATCCGCCCGGCGACTTTACCCCCGGCCGCGACGGCATCCTCGGCCCGCTGGCCGAGCAGCTCAAGGCTTCACCCGAATACCAGACCGCCCTCGAAGCCATCCTCCGCCCATGCATCGATGCCATCGTCGTCAAGGACGAGACCTATGCACGCAAGACCCTCGACTGGCTGCGCGAACAGGAGGCGGGCAGCGCACGGCTGTTGAGCGTTGCCGCCGCGAAAGAGGAAGTCCCGCTCGAAACCTCGTCGCCCATCGGCAAGGGATTGCTCGACTGCATGGCCTTCGATGCAGCCGTCGCGCCGCTCGTGCGCCGCCTCTTCTGGAACGTCCGTGTGGTGGGTTCCGAACTGGAGA
>JAGLDW010001130.1 GCA_023145395.1 Lentisphaeria bacterium
GAATTGGTGGAGATGAACAATCCCCCCAAGAAGAAGCCCATAACAGCTCCAAAGACAGGTATTCAGGAACCCGTCGCTCCCCCCGCTGGGAAGAAACCAGTCGGAAGCCCAACCCAGAAGATGAAACTCATCCTCTCGGACCGTCCCCTGGCATCCGCCACGGGCGGCGACGGTGTCTACGAGACGACTGTGTGTCTGTACGGAAGATGCTCGTGGCAGGGGGGCGCGCCAAGCGCCCTTTTGGACGTGCGGTTGTTCCGCGACAAATCGCCCAATCCCGTTTTGACGATGCCGCTTCTGGTCCCGCCTGCGGATCACACATTGGATTTCAGCATTCCCCCACGCCCCAGGGGATGGGGTGAAGGCCTGTATTCTCTCCGCATCATGAGCGGGGGACAGGTTCTGGTGGAAACATCATTTGAGATAAAGACGCGAAAAAAGTAAGGAACTGAACATGAAAAAGCGATACCCGGCATGCCTACTTGCGGCTCTGATCCTGAGCACAGGATGTTCCTCGACACTGGATCTCAAAAAGCTGCAGCACGAGCGAAATGTCCTGTCCGGAGAAGTGACCGCACTGCACGACAAAGTGGAAAAACTTACCGCCAGCCAGAGTCGCCTGCGGAAAGACCTGAGTATGACAAAGGCTCAGAAGGCCTCTGTTGAAGAGGAGAGAGACAACCAGTTTCTGCAGAACCAGGATATTCGTCACGCAGTCAGAGGCTTCATTCAGCGTCAGCTGCAGGAACTCCGCGAATTGTCCCTTCAGCGCGGATTGATGGAGGTTGTGGGAAGTGAGATCATCACTCGCAAGCAACGCGATCAGGAGTCACGGGTGGTTGTTGATTTCCAGCATCCTCTGCCATCCCAGGCGACTCTGCTCGGCTTTGGGTTCAACGCTGCGGGAGAGACTTGGCTGGCGCCCTGTCTGCTGCGTCCAGCCGGGGAGCAACTGATGGTCGTTTGGCGGGGAAAGGAAGTTCACGCCCAGAAAGCCGGTGCACAGCACGTTCTGTTTGACGTGCCAGTGATTGCCCAGAAAGGCGATCTGATCGGAGTCATCGGCGCAAACGGACTGAATGTCACATATGACCTGGGTGTCGGCGATGGGCGCGTACTTGGCACCGTCGTCGCTCCTGGGGATTCACTGCCCGCAAGAAAATGTAGGGACAAGGGGAAGCGTGCCTATTCATTCCACATGTATGGAGTGATCGAGTAGGGCGACCACCTTGCCCTGGTCAGTGAGAGATTGGATCGCGGCGAGGGACATGCGGGTGGCCAGGTAGCCGTCCGAGGCGGAGACGGTGGGGGGGGCACCGTCGTGCCAGCGATGCATTTCGCGCACAAGCTCCAGGTCGGCGCCAAAGTGGGAGCTGGCCGTGTCCTCGTTCCGGCAGTCGATGATCTCCTGCTTTTTCCCATGCTCGCTGACTACATCGAGTTGTGCCTCGTGGCGGTTCAGAATGATGCGGCCGCTTGTGCCGACGATCTCAAAGGTCTCGCCATCGTGCGCGCCAGGTCCGAACACGCAGAGGAAGAGGCTTGCCGTGATGCCGTTCTCGTAGAGCACCTGGACCGTGGCGTGATCGACAATGTCCGCGCCAGGCAGGTAGACGCAGTTGTCGTGACGAAGCCTCTCCTCGTCTTCCTGCATCCAGGACTCTCCGAACAGGGCGTCTGGATCGTGCTTGCTGGGCCGTCCTCGTGGCGCGACTCGGTAGGGGCATTCGCGTTCGCACTCGCTACAGCGTTGCGGAGCGTCCTCGCGGGGGCGGTAGACGGCCTGTCCACCCAGCGCGGAGAGCTGGAGCGGCGCACTCTGCGCGAACCAGTTGAAGACGTCGAAATGGTGCGCGCTTTTTTCGTTGAGCACTCCTCCGGACCACTCGCGTCTGCGGAAGAACTTGTGGAAGTAGGCGTGGGCGGGAATGACGGCGCGAAGCAGGAGCATGCGCGGTTCGCCGATAGCGCCGTCGCGGATCAGGTCGAACGCGGTGCGCCAGGGCTTCTCGTAGCGCCGGGTGAATCCCATCAGCATGGGGCTTTGGGCGGCGCGTTCTTCCTCGACGATTCGCTGAGCATCCTCGATCGTGTGGGCGATCGGTTTGTCCAGGTAGGTCTTCTTCCCGGACCTAAGTGCCACTGTCGCATTGCTGCAGTGGGCATATTGCGGAGTTGTGATCAGGACAATGTCCACCGCCGGATCGGCGACGAGGTCTTCGTCGGTCGTATGGCAGCGAATGCTCGTCTCAATCCCCTTGTCTGCGAACTTCGCAGTCAAATAGGCCTGTGCCTCCCGCATGCGGTCGGAATTGGCGTCGTTGAGCGCGACGACTCGGAAGTTTGTCTCCTCGCAGGTCTCCACGATTCGGAGGCCCAGGCAGGTGATGCCGCGCCCACCCGTGCCGACGATTCCGATGCCCAGCGTCTTTTTCGTGCCCATGGTCTACACCTTTGTCACCCGATTTGTCCGGGAAGTTCGTTCCGCCGCCACTGCCCTTGTGGCAGTGGAGCGACGATGGGACAAGCTCGGCGGCGGCGTTTCCAGTCTCTTGCTACACCTCGACCGTGCGAAGTTCGTCCACATTGTCGCGCAGTTTCCGGAAGACCTCGAGCATGAGGTCCATGTCATCCGTTTCGCCGAGAAAGAGCTTGTGTGTGAGCGAGAGAGCCTGCTCCGTGGAGACTCGTTCCGCGTCCGGACAGTGCACCTTCGTGTAGTCGGGCATTTCCCCCGTGGCATTCTGGAAGACCGGGTTCTTGTAGATGCAGCCGCCGTGCGCGCCGACACTGACGGAGAGGCCCTCGGCCGCCACGGCTTTGAGAAAGACACTTCGGGGGATGTCGCCAAATTCTTCCTTCCGGTAGTGAAAGTCCCAGAAGTAGAATCCCCAGCGGGTGACGCGCGGGTCGCGTTCGATGGCGTCCAGGCCGGGAATGTCCCGCAGGCCCTGCGCGAGGTGGGCGGCGTTCTTTTCGCGTCGGCCGGTTTGCTCGGGCATGCGTTCAAGCTGACAGCGCAGAATGGCGCCCTGCCATTCGGTCATGCGCAGATTCGAGGCCAGGCGATGAAATTCGTAGAAGGGCCGTCCGGGCATGCGTCCGATGTGATGGTAGCTGTAGGCGAGTTCGGCGAGCGTGTCGTCGCCAGTGAGAATGGCGCCGCCTTCGCCTGCAGTCAGCGCCTTGCCCATTTGAAAGCTGAACGTGCCGAAATCGCCGAGTGTCCCCGCGCCTTTACCCCTCCACTGAGTGCCATGGGCGTGAGCGCAGTCTTCGACAATCTTCAGGTCGTGTTTTTTCGCAATCTCGAGGACACGGTCCATGTCCGGGGGATAGCCTCCGATGTGCACCACCACGGCAGCGCGCGTGTTGGGGGTGATGGCGGCCTCCATGGCGTCGGCGGAGATGGCGTAGGTCTCCGGATCCACGTCCACGAAGACAGGCGTGGCATTGACCAGGGCGATGGCGGTGGCGCTGGCCACGAATGTCAATGCAGGCACCAGCACCTCGTCGCCTCGTCCGATGCCGAGAGCCTTCAGCGCGGCTTCGATGGCCTGGGTCCCATTGGTCACGCACACGCAGTGTTTTCCGCCCTGGAACTCCACGAATCCATCCTCGAAACGTGCGACTTGCCCCTTGGCAAGATCCTTGGCGCCACCGCGCCACCAGATGCCGCTGTGCAAGGTCTCGAGAAGCGCTTTCTCCTCCCGTTCATCCCAGATGGGCCAGGTCTTGCCGAGAGGACGGGTGACGAGTTTGGATCCACCGAGAATAGCCAGATTCATGACGAGACTCCTTTGTGACCGGTTCCGTGGTCATGGCGGCAGGGTCGTGTCGTAGCACTCGTGTCGGGGGGAGAGGCTTCCCCGGTTCCTTCTCGAGACTGTACCGCCAGTTTCGAAACGGGTACAGGGCGAGCAGATGCATTTGGTTGCAGTTTCTTGTGTTCGCAGTTCGCAGTGTGACGGCTCAGCGGGAGCTTCGCCCTCCCAGGACATGGTTTGCGGTGGTGCGTTGCCTGTCGCGGCAGCGACGGCCACCGTTGTCGGGTACGGAGAGCCGGGTGCCTCGCCCGGCGCGTGCCCGACAACTTTACTGGGAGGTCCGGAGGGGCGCAGTCCCTTCGGCGGGAGCGCGAGGGCAGCACCCTCGCATCCATTCACGCATCGCTCAACGCAGTTCCACGATTTCGAAGGGACCGATGCGGCCGGTTCGTTCCATGTTTCCCACGCGGAGCCGATATTCCGTCTCTCTCCCGCACATTTCGCAGAGGACAACGCGTCCGGTGTCTGGTTCGAGGCCCGCGAGGCGAACAGTTGCCGGCGTCAGTTCGGCGAGCTGCGCATCCGAAGCGCCCGTCTCGACGGTCTCCAGCACTCGGGGGCCGTGCGCCAACGCCCGACAGACATTGGGAAGCACGGCATCGCGCCAGTCACCGGTGAAGGGTGCCACTACAAAACAGTGCCGCACTTCCCCAAAGAAGAACTCCTTGTACCAATCCGTGTCGCAGCCGAAGTCTCCGACCGTGTCACCGGCCCAATGCTGGAGCTTTCTCCGTCCCCCGCTGGTAATGGATTTGCCCATGCAGATCCCCACGCGTCCAGCCGCGCCGTGGACCTTGAACGATTGGGATCCGCTCTGCGTGACCATGGCCGCGCCGCCCGAGTCGCCAGCCACGAATGCATGCGTCAGGGGAGGGACAAACGATTCCTCCGCATTCGGGTGACGGACTACGCCGAACGGAACATCGTACCACACCTCGCCTGGGGAACCGGTTGTCAACGATGCGCAAAGGCCACCGGGCGTGAAGTCCGTCTTGGGACCGCCCGCGTCGAAATCGTCGAGCGAATCGACCAGCGTCGGATAGGTGAACCAGAATCGCCAGTCGGCGAACACACGGTCCCCGTCCAACGTGTATTCAGCCTGGAAATGGATGTGGTAGTCGAGTTGCCGACGGGCCAGCAGGCGGGGAAACTCACCCGGGATGACCGAGATGCGCCAGCCTCCCTCCGGTTGCGGATCCCGCAGTCCAGTGTCTAGGCATTTGACATGGATTTGGAAAGGATCGAGCCCGAGGCTCATGTCGGGTCGGCCGGGTTGCGAGATCGTCAGCGCGCCGTCGGCGAAGGCGACCGATAGGACACCATTGCTCACGGTCGCACCGGACTCCTCCTCGGCCGGCGTTTGCACACTGGGAACTTTTCGCAGCGCGGAGACGGCATAGGGTGGGACATCCAGGCGCAGCAAGTGCTCCCATTCATTGCCCGCGCGGCGGATGAGCTTGACCGTGTCGTCGCTGTTCGAGTCTAGTAGTGACAGCTTCTCGGGAGCACGCAGAGTGTGCCAGTTCGCATCCGGAACGCCATGCGGATTCACGATCATCAGCGCTGGGCCTGAGGAGGCGCCCTGCTCGCCGAGCCGCAAGCCCGCCCGTGATAGTTCATCGCCGAGAAGCTCCGCCTCGTGGAGGCTGTCCGTTCGCTCGAACCGGCGTTCGAGAAGTGGATACCAGCCCCGGCCATCCGAGTTGCAGCCCCAGGCAATGAGCATGGCCATTCGACGGAAGGGCGACGAATCGTTTTCTCGCGATGTCCCGAACTTGGCGACCAGTTCGGGGTAGATCCATGGCTGCTCCACCTCCCATGTGGTGTTGGGGCGGTCGTGGGGCACAGCTCCGGGCACGCTGGCTGGCAACTCGCGCCCGAAGCAGACCAGGGACGCCGTCCGACGGCTCTCCATGGCCGAGAGAGTCGCCTCGTGGACTCGCATGCTCAGATGGTCGCCACACCAGCGCGTGAAGCTTGGCGAGGAGGCGCTTCCCACGGCCTTGTTCGTGCATGGGGTCGGTCGCTTGACCGCTTCCACACCCACTTTCTCGATGTACTCGCTGACGAAGCACCACTCCGTTTCGAATCCGCATGTCTCGCGCAGATGGATCTCCAGCTCGTGCAGTCGCTTGATGGCGACGGGGATCTCCATGTCGCAATGGGTGATGAGCAGCGCGTTGTCGGGAATGAGGTCGGGATTCTCCCGGATGCGGGCGTGCTGGGCGCCTTCGAGCAGAGGGATGGCCACGCAGCGAGTGCCGTCCAGTCCTTCCGCCCAAAAGGGCTTCAGGCCGTCCTCCCAGTCTCTGATGATCGTCCACTGCACCCCGAGCTTGTCGATGACGTAGGGAAGTTGGGGCGTGTAGGCGATCTCCTGAAGGAAAAAGCCCTCCAGCTCCGCGTCGAGTTCCTCCGCTGCGATGTCGCAACCCAGTTCGGCCGCGTCCAGCACGCTCATGCCGTCCTGGCATTGGGCGATGGATTCGCTGAGGAATGTTCCCATGAACTTCAGGCGTCCCTCGGCCCGCATGGCCTGCGCAAGCTCGACGACATCCGGTCCGCATTGCTTCAGCGACAGCAGTGTCTGCGGCGGTAGCTGCATGTGGCATTTGAGCGGCGGATGGTCGCGCAGATAGTTGAGATAGAGCCGGTAGAGCTTGGGAAACGTCTCCCAGATGACCGATCGCAAAGAGCGATCATAGTTCATGTTGGGATGCGTGGTCATCGAAAAATAGACTTTTTTCACGACTCTCTCCTCTGGATTCGCTTGTCACACGCCACCACTGGGTTTATCCCGGTG
>JAGLDW010001131.1 GCA_023145395.1 Lentisphaeria bacterium
CAGGCCTGATCTCCGTGTTTTTGAAACGAGGCTGAAGAGGGCCGATTCGGGGGACCAGCCTGAAATCCTGGATTTCGGACCACACGAAGGCGAGACCACGGCCTTTCCGCCATCGCGCGGCATCGAAATTCAGTGATGTTCGGCCCAGCCAGCGGAAAAGGGCAAAATCAGCCGGCGGGCACCAACACGTCAAGGTCGTGTCGCAACACATCTTCGATGAGCTTGAACAAGGATCGCCAGCTCATGGGAGCAGCTCGCGAGCCATCGGGTCTCTTCTTACGCAGGCGTCTGCGGCGAAGGATCTGCACCGTGTTGTACGCTAGCTGACGAAGTACTCCCAAGGCCCAGATCGCAGTCCCCTTCGTGCACCATGGACCTGAGTCTTCGTGCCACTGGAGGTCCATGGTGTTGTTGGCGTCATTTTCAATGCCCCAATGGTTACGAACGGCGATGAGGATCTGTGAGGGCGAGAAATAGTTCCAGAGCAAAGACGTGACGAAGTAGCGGTCCTCGATAGCGATGTGGCCATCTCGGTGCTTGGTCTCTTGGCGCACGAGCAAAACTTGCCGGAGATGCCCCCAACGTCCTGCGGAGGTTTCGAACCCTGCCATCTCTTTCGTGCGCCAGAGACGACGACGGATCCTGATGCCATTTCGAAGCTCCCAAGGTGTCTCAGCCTCGGGGGCTTCCCTCTTAGCTTGAGTTTCGAGCACGAACTGAGCTTCAGCGAAAAGGTCAGGCTGGTTTCCCTTCAAACCCAGGATATAGGCATAACCCAAGCGATTGATGGCATTGGCATTGGCCAGAGAGGTCAACCCTGCGTCTCCATCGATGACCTCGAACATACCGCTGCGACCATAGGCTCGATGCAGATCTTCAACCATCTGCCCAAAGCTCGTAGATTCACCGGTTCCTGGTGGTAACGCGAGTTGGTCGATACAGACCTTCGCTTCCGAAGACGTGAGCACGGCGCGAAGCGCGGGCATGAGATAGTAGTTCTTGCCCCGCTTGGCTTCTTCGGCCGGCTTTCGGTGCCACTTTTCATTCTTGGTCGAACGTGCATGCCCTGTACCTCCGGCGTCATGATTCAGCGTCGCGAGGTTTTTACCGTCAAGGGTGGCAATGCCGCAGGGCAGCCCGACGGGCTGAAGCATCTTGCTGCGATAGAAGTCGCGCACGCGCTCGTGCAGTCTATGTCGCAGAGATTTGACATCGAGACGTCGGACTTCCGTATCCAACGTCGTGTCGGAGATCGCCGCTGGGACCAAGCTCCGGATCCACCCTGCGGCCCCTTGAGTCAGCTCCTCGACATCTCGCAAGGTGGGCTGATTCGACAGTAAACCCAGCTCCAGGCTCCAGAGGATATGAGACATCGGGATCGTGACCTTACCCGCTTGTCGCACATCTGGTGCATCCCTGTGCGTCCAGCCTTTGTGACCTTTTCGGAGCTTCTTTTTTAGAAAACGCGCCGCACGCTCTTGCTGTGAACGCCATTTCTTCATACGATCACCTCGTGTTTGTTGGGTTATGGCGTGGAAGGCCCTTTCCCACTAACTGGTGAGGTGAAGATCTCATTGGTAACCACCTCGGGGCTACGAGAAACGTCATGAACGCCTCGTAACCCCTCTTTTTTTACCTGATTTGACGTCTGGACTGCCGTCGCGGTGTCTAGCGCATCGCGCTCATGCCAGCGCTTCTGCACTGATCCATCCCTGGAGCTTCATCGGCAGGACATTCGAGCTAATATCTTTCCTCGTCAGCACTGCCAGTGCGCGAAGGCATCAAAGGCCATGCCAAGAGGCCCAAAACGTGTTTTTCGGAAGTGTCTGAAATCGTTGAGGTTGAATCGAACGAGAAACGCCCTTGAACGCCATGAAAGGCTCGATTTCGTCTCAACGCGATTTCAGAATCGCGACTTTCTTCTCCGTCCGCAGTTTTCTAGTGCGAATTTGCCCCCCTACAGCACCCAAAAAAAGACGCCAATCAAGCCTGCGATAGTGTCTGGCGCAGCGAGCACCGCGAGGGAGGACCTCTCTGAACACGAATGCGATCCCGCCAAGGATTGTTCTGTGTCCTGCCGAGCCCTCAGCGCAAGCGCAGCTCGCCCGGGAGGTACATGTCGCGGGGGCCCCAGGAGCGGACGCCGCTCGGGCTGTGGACGAAGACGCGGTAGTAGCCCTGGGGCATTCCTTCGAAGCGGAGCTTGTGTTCGGGAGAGACCCAGCCAAGGCGGACGCCGTCGATATAGACGAAGGCGGCGACGGCGCTTGGGTTGTGGACAAGGAGGCTCGCGCCGGGGGCACCGGAACGTAGATGAACCAGACGCGAGACGGGGAGGGTTTGGACACCCGCTTGCGTGGGAGGGTCTTGTTGATGCATGCGTCGATAGCCCGGCTGCGTCGTAGCGAAGTGGCGTAGAGGCATGGAGACCCAGCCTCGATCTTCGAGGGTGACTGCGAGGCGGAGGGGGGTGACTTCCGTGGCGCTTTGGTTGTCGACGACGCGGATCCATCCTCGTGGTGTGGACGAGAGGGATCGGAGGAGACGACCTAGGTGGGCGTCCTTGGGGAGCAAGGCAAGGGGAAGGGCGAGGCGATAGAGCGCGCGGGAGAGGGGTGAGGGGGCGAGGTTCTCAGGGTTGACGTGCCCGGGGGCGAAGACCGTGAGCGTGGTCACAAGGCGCCACCAGGCACCGGAGATCTTGACGCGAACCTGGTCGATATGGAGATGACCGCTTGTTTGGCGTCAATTACAATTTGGGGTCGACGACAATTATGTCGCAGGCTTCTCGCCGGCGGGCGTCACACGTTGGGGTCGGCGCCTTGGGGTTTGGCTCCTCTTGGCGGCGATCTTCATGATGGGCTGGCGCAGGGGGGAGCGCTGAGGCATCGAAGGGGGTTGGATCGTCCACGCTTACGCTGCCGCGTGGGCAGACCTTACCCGGTTCTCTTACGTAGCACGCTATCGAGCACGCGAGCCAGCAACGCGGTGGAAGAGAATGCCGGGCAAACCCGCACATCCTGGGCAGCGGCTGCCAAAGCACGTGCCCGTCGAATATCACCGCGTTCG
>JAGLDW010001132.1 GCA_023145395.1 Lentisphaeria bacterium
ATCGGGATCCCGCTTAGCGGGACCCACTCGCTCGCGCCTCGTCGGGAACCAGAATGAACAGCAGTCCCGCTGAGCGGGATGAAGTTATTTCCGTGCGGCGCCTTAGGGTCCGCACGGACAGGGCAGGGGAACTCAACGCAAAGGCGCAAAGACGCAGAGGAGGAAGCGGGGAGAACAAATCACGGTTTTGCGGGTTCCGGCGTCGGAGTTTTCGCGGAGTCGGCGGCTGCGGACTCCGCACGAAGTTGGACCGTTTGGACAATGTTGGAGGTGCCGGTGCGGACTCCGGAACGATTCACCAGGATCAAGTGCACATAGAACTCGCGGAGCTTCTGCAGGCCGGGCTGATTTTTCGTGTCCAATACCAGGTCCCCACGACTCCAGCCGGTCCGGCCCTTCTCCTGTTTTCCACTCGACACACGCAGCAACAGATCCTTGCCGTCAATGGAGATCCCTGCTGTGTTTTCGGCTCCCAGGTTCGGGCCGTTTGCCTTGCCTTTGGCCGTGATCACCAGGTTTTTCACTGGGTGTTCCATGACGAAATGCCAGCGCACCGAGACGCGATTTCCGCGTCCGGCCACACCGTGCGTGGAGATGCTCCCTCGTTTCCATTCCAATGTCTCGGCACCTTCGATATCCGTAAAATGCAGAAACTTGCGGGACGAGAATGGTTCGTCGAACGTTATGTGTCCGTTCTTGTCCGGTTTCAGACGAATCACGCGCTCGGGCGGTGGCAACGTCTGGCATTTGACCTCCAGCGAAGACAGGATTGCCTTGGCGTCGGAGGCATTCGCGGACACGACCGTGATGCGCACCCAGAACTCGCGGTCCGGCAACGGGTCCGGACCGAGCGTTCCGGTATCGAGTTCGAACTCGCCGGCGGTGTCTTGGATTTTCTCGTTTCTCCAGGCGTGACCGTTGGGGGAAATACCAAATCTGACTTCGGCGCCGGCCGTCAACCGACCTGCGAGACGCGCTCGTGGTTGCGCGATCCGAAACGGTGACGTGAAGTGGTATTGCAGTTCTATCCGGCCGATGCCCGCCGCGACGGGAATGCAGGTTAGGGTCTTGTCGGCGCCGTTCCAGCGAAGCCCTTGAAATCCGCGGATGGTCGGGTCATCCAGGAAAGCCGAGGTGGCGAAGTCCTGCTCGTACGCATAGTTCCCTTCGAGATCTCCCGCGACTTCGGTGGGACGGCCCGTCGAGTAGTTGGCGGAGAGCAGCGGCAGTCCCGCAGCACCCTCCCGGTGAAGCTTGCTGACCACGCCGAGCAACCACGAGCGCGCTTCGGTCAGGTCCGGCGCCTCGGACCGCAGCCAAAGGTCGGGCGAACCCCAGCGCTGGTCAACACAGAAGAAAAACATGGGCACATTGAATTCCCGGCAGATTGTCACTTGGTCCCGGGCCGATTGATCGAACGGGGCGCCGGGGTATGGCGAGGCCGAAATGCAGTCGATGATCGGCTTGCCTGTCACCAGGTATTTCTGAAGATATCGACGGAATCGATCACGCTGTAATCCGTACGGATCGATGATCCAGCCATCGGCGCGGAGACTTGGGTGCGGCGGGAGCGGGTTCGAAAGCCACTGGTACACCGGCACGGAATATCGTTTGTGTATGTGATCGTACAGGCCGTTCAGCACTTGCAGGCCATTGTTCCAGGGCACGTTTTCTTCTGCCAGGCAGATGGCATATACCGTCTTCAGGTCCAGAGCCGACAGCAGGGCGTCGGTATTGTGGACATATTCCTTCAAAGGCCGAGTGTGCTTGATCCGATCGAACGTGTTGACCAGAACGAGGTTTTTCTTGCCGCGTCCGGCCGCCTCATGAAGTCTGCGGTTCCACAGTGCCGCCGTCTTGGCGTCCACGGTACCAGAGCAGGCAAACTTGTAGACCGAAAAGTCGCAGAAACTGAAGAGCGTACCGTACACGCCCACGTCACTGGAGGTCAACGGCTTGACTGGGGGAGGCGCTGCCGCGACAGCCGCCGACCAGAGTAGCGGAACAAGGAGTGCAAACAGATGGGGAGGAAGGTTCATGATTCAGTTTCCTGTTTTTGGGGTCCGCACGGAAATAACTTCATCCCGCACTGCGGGACTGCTGTTCATTTGGCACCGAAGACGAGGCATTTCGTGCCGGGCGTCGGGCCTTCTGCAATCGCGGAGGCGATGTCCCCCATGCGCATGACGGCCTTGCGCGATCCATCGAAGCGAAGCGCGTCCGGCGCAATCTCCAGACAATAGGGTTTTGCTGCTTGCGGGGTCAGTGCCTGTCCATCGGGCGAGAAGTCAATCCGCTCGTTCCAGAACCGCAGGGCGGCGATTCCGCCATGGAAGGGCCGCCCACCACCACCGTAGACGCCGAGCCAGACGGGGGTGGATACATCTCTCGGCGGCAACCCCTGGACATTTTTGTGGTGGGTGGTCTGACCGTTCACCGAAATGCGGACGGTGCCGGCTTTCGTGTCGAAGCCGCAGGCGACATGGTTCCAGACGCCCGTCTTGAGCACGCTTTTCGATGTGAAGTGCTGGTCTGCCCCCTCTGAGCCGATGCGGAAAAGCACGGCGCCTTTCTTGTCGATCATCACTTCCCAGCCGCGCCCTTCGTCTCCGAGGGAGTGATTGTACTTGCTCAGCAGGCGAGGGTAGTCGGTGAGGCTCTTTGGGCGGACTTGGAAGTCGATGGTGTGAGTCTGGCCCTGCAGGCGCAGCGTTTTGTGTTCGGAAATGACGACGCGGATGCTGTGCGACCCGAAGGAGGCCGCGCCAATCATGTGTCCGTCGAGAGGGGGCACGGCAAAGGAGCTGCTGCCAGTGGTGCGGAGCGTCACGCCGTGTCGGTGGCAGAGCGGAGCGTACTTCTCGGCAATGTCGCGAAGGAGCGGCTGCATGCCCCAATGTTCGTCTCCGCTGGCCAGATATCCCCGTTTGCGATCTTTTCCGCGCTGGCTCGGATAGTGGAAATTGCCCGAATTGACCCCTAGGACAATCTCGTCGATCAGCTCCTCACGCACCCAGTCGCGCCAGTGGAGAGTCATGTTGCCATACGGCGGGCCGATGATCTCGAGTCGGGGGATCCCCACCGCGAGCCGCTTGCCGCGTTTCCGCAACGCCCCTCTCAGTTCCCGGAAGAACAGTGTGAGACCCTCGCCGCGTAGATCACGCCATGCTTGGACATCGAAGTCCTGGGTCCGGATGTCGATGCCGTGCCGCTTCCTGAACTCGTCCACGACTGGCTGGTTGAACCCGTACATGTCCGCGGATTCCGCAGGGGGCGAATGAGTCCGGGTGCAAATGTAGACCCCGTCGTAGTCGTAGGTGTCGATGAAGCGCAGGATCTGCCCGATCTTGTAGGCGCGGACCTCTGGATGCCAGTACTCCATGACTCCATGGTGCCGCTTCTCCCCCGAGCGGTCGCAGGCGAGGAACTCGGGGTGTTCGATGGTGAACTTGCTTTGCCAGGGGAAAGGGGCGTTGTCTCCGTACAGAACATGGGCTGGAGAGCCCTCGTCGTAGATGGTCAGGTAGGGATAGATCTTCATGCCGAGGTCGTGACAGGCCTTTTGAGCCTCCTCGCGAGGATCGCAGCGCGACTCGATCTCCTTGAGTGGTCCGTAGTACCACTCGAACCCTTTCTTGCGGTGCTTGTGATACTCCGAAATGACCCAGGAGGAGATGCGCCAGTAGACCGTCGTGACACGCCCCAAGTCCTGCCAGCGGGACAGGGAGTCCCGTATGCGCTCGGGCGTGTCGAGGCGCGCCGCGCCCTTGCCGATGACGATCTGGTCTCCCCACGACACGTTGAGCGCATTGTCCTGGTTGAGCCTGCGGGCCGTTCCCCCGACGCAACCTCCTACCAGGATGGCAGCGGCCAAAGCGAGGGGCAATGCGTTGCGGTTCATCCTGTTTCTCTCCGAGTGAGGGTATCGTCCGCAGTGGAGCCTGTCAGACGGATACAATGGGGTGTCGGTGTGGGAAAGCCAGTGCCAAAGCTGGGTCTCCCTCGTCGTTTGACGGCGGTTGTGCCGTAAATCGGCCTTGACGGATACAATACGCGGAGGCACACTGACGTTGTGAAGATGATTGTCCTGATTCGCCAGACATGAGGAGTGTGTGTTGTGGATGAGATGAAGCCAGATGCGAACGATGTGACCCCGTTGCGCAGTCAACCGGAGATGGAGCCCGCGGGGGCATCGCCTTCCGAGGCGTCCGGTGCTGATGGAGCCGGAGGTGCATCTCGAGGCAGAGCTGTGTCCCCGCGCGAGGTGGTGCGTTGGTCCGTTCCCGCAGCCGTGCTGCTGGTGTACATCGTCTTTGTGGCCTTTCACTTTCATAGCGCGATCGTGGCGCCGGACGCGAACGGCTATTGGGCACAGGGCAGCCTGCTGGCGTGCCATGGGCGGACGTGGTTCGAACCGGAATCTTC
>JAGLDW010001133.1 GCA_023145395.1 Lentisphaeria bacterium
GCCATCGTCCCCCTTGCCCTTCACAACCAATTGACATTCGGAGCGTTCTGGCGCACGGCCTACAGTCTGACAAACGAACAGACAGGATTCGGCATCGAGTATTTCTCCAGCCACGTTGGGCAGTACCTGACAGCGATTGGTGGCGAGGGTGCGGGTGTGGTCTTCGGGGTTGGCCTAGTGGGCATCGCGGTGATGTGCGCCTCGCCAGGGAGCCGTGCACGCGGCTGGCTATTCGCGTTGCTGACTGTGCCCCTGACGCTGCTCTACATGGCCTACTATTGGGCACCCCGGTTCATGACGGCGGGCACCATGCGTTTTCTGCTCCCGACATTTTGCATCTACATCGCCGCTGGGGTTTGGCTGCTGGGCGATCGCCTGGCCGCTGTCTCCCGCGTTGGCCTCTACGCGGCTCTTGGATTGCTGCTCGTCTACGTTCCCTGGGGTGTCTTGAAAGTCGTCGAAGACGTTCCGAGAGAGTCGCACAAGCGTGAGGTCCTGGCTCTGATCACCGACGAACTGGGGCGTTCTGTGCCGGAGGGCTCGGTGGTCCTGGCGGACAGTTCGATCCTCCAGCAACTGGATTTTGTGCGGAAGTGGAAGCTGGCCGATCCCAAGTTGCTCGCTGCTGGTGGACCCCGTGCGCGCATGCTGCGGGCTCGCGCTGGAGATGGTCCGGAGGACAAGAACCGACCCGCTCCCATGCAGCGTGAAAAAGAGCGGAAGCGCGCTGAATTGTATAGCGGGCTTGCCCCTCTGATGCGCGTGAAGAAGTTCTACGACGACGTTCGGACATGGGCGGGTCCCGCTGCTGTGTTCTGGGTGGGAGGTGAGGAGGAGTTCGAACAAGTTGCCGCCCGCTACGAGGCGAGGGGGCGGATGGAGGTGGTTAGCCGGATTTCTCTGCCAGTGCCGCCGCAAGACACTCGCCGGCCGAAGGGCATGCCCGGCGGCCGTCCAGGCGGGCCTCCAGGCGGGCCTCCAGGCGGGCCTAGGCCGGAACCACGAGGAGGGAACCCGATGGACAGGGATGTCCCGCAAGGGCGCGCGTTCCCCGCTGGAGGGGGTGATGGGCCACTCGGATTCCCGGGCCGACGACCCGGCATGCCTAGGCGCGGCGGAGACATGGGAGCTATCCGACGGGGACGAATGGGCGGAGGACCGCCAGGGGGCGGTGGTGGCCCGTTCGGCAGGATCAATGCCCTGCTCCGGGAAAAGAGGGTGGTTGTCGCACGCCTGGTGCAGGACCAGTGAAACCTGCAATTTTCACATCTTTCGACAGCGTGACTCCGTTTGCTGAAGCCATCTCGCTGATTTGCGAGGCGGGGTTCGAGGCTGTGTCTCTGGGCGGTGGACGCGAGCATTCTGGCTACCTCACCGCAACGCAGAGAGCAGACACACAGAGGCTGATTGCAGCGAGCGGCATGACGATCGACTCCCTGCATGCCCCTTTTCCTGAAGGCGATCGACTGTTCTCGCTCGACGAGGCCGAGCGCGTGGAGTCTGTGCGACAATGTAAAGACGCCTTGGATGCGGCAGTGGATCTGGATGGCGGGATCGTGGTTGTCCACCTGATCCAGCCCTATGACATACCGCCCGGCGAAATCCGTGACAAGATGATCGGCCGGGGACGTAGGAGCATGGCTGCGCTGGCTGCGCACGCTGTGAACCGAGACGTGAAACTTGCCCTGGAAAACGGACAAAGGCGTGCCTACGATCAGGTGTTGGAGGATCTCCTGGGCGAGTTCGACGACCCCCACATCGGCTTCTGCTACGACACAGGTCATGAAAATGTGCAGGGAACGTGTTTTTCACTGCTCGAGCAATTTGGCGATCGTCTCTTTACCATTCATGTCCATGACAACACGGGGACGGACAGCCACATGCTGCCCTTCGAGGGAACGATCGACTGGACTCGGTTTCGGGAAGTACTGCACGGGCTTTCCTACTCCGGAAACCTTCTCCTGGAGGCGTCTACAAAAAACTCCCAGTGGAAGGCGCCCCGCGAGTTTCTGGCCCAGGCGAAGCGCTGCGCGGACAGGCTCCTCCAGAAACCGGGCGAGATGGGGCAATGAACGTCCAAGAATGAGCAAGGCGTGATGCCGCCATGATTAGCGGTGAAGAATGTGCGGTCCCCACGCGGAGTTCGCAGGGCGCGGGGCTCAGCGGAATTGGTAGACGTGGACCCCGTAGCGCTTGAAGGCATCCCGGATCTGGCCGTTTGCGCACTGGACCTGGCGTCCTTCGAAGACGACATCGACCGGACCATCGCCGGCGCGGACGGGGATCTCGGCTTTCACCTCTTTCTCGCCCGTGTTGACGGCGATGACCGTTGTGGTGTCATCAACGGTTTTCGACCAGATTTCCAGCTTCTGGCCATCGATCTGCAGGGTGGTTTCCGTGGTCGTGCCGGGCACTGCCAAAATGGGTTCGAGTTCCTGGAGTTGGGTCACAACGCCCGTCAGCGCCTTCCATGCGTGGGGGACTTGCGCGACCGTGAGCCACTGCGTCGCGGTGTCGGCGTACCACCACCACCAGAGTCCGTTGATGTTCTGGGTCAGACCGGCGTAGGCGGCGGCTCTCAGCCAGTCCGGGTCGGGTTCGAACTGACTCTTGTCCACAGGCT
>JAGLDW010001134.1 GCA_023145395.1 Lentisphaeria bacterium
TGCGTGTCCCAACTGCGGCGGTAGCGGTTCATCCCGTTGCCCCAGGTCGTGACGACGACCGGGTGGTGCGGATCCAGCGTGCGGATCAACTCCGCATAGCGGATCAGCGCGGTGGGCGACAGGTATTGGTGCGCGAGCTCGGGTTCATCGAAGAGATACCAGCAGAACAGACCCGGATGATCGGAGAGCGCTGCCACGCGGTTGACGATGTGCTGCACATTGCCCTGCACAATGCCGTTGCCCGAGCTGTTTCCGCGGTCGAAGCCGATGAAGACACGCAGTCCGTTCCGCCAAGCGGCATCCAGGTATTTTCCGGCGGCGCGGTCGTCCTGACTGCTTTCCCAGGTGTAGGCGTGGACCACGTCGAAGCCGCCGGCTTTCACCGTGGGCATGGCCTTTGGGGAGACTTGATAGATTCCGAACGGAAAGATTCGCTTGCCGCCGCTGCTGTAGGCACCATCCTGCTCGATGCGGACGGCATTGTCCGGAACAGGCTGGCATACGATCCAGAGATTCCTCTCGGTGCGGTTTCCCGCCGTGTCGCTGGCGACCAGTTTCACGGTGTTCAAACCGCGCCGCCAACCGCCGGGGCACGTCAGCGCCACTTGGAAACGCCCACCACCTGCCGCAGTCGCCGTGCAGACGAGTTCCGTTTTGGCGAGAGTCGCCCGGATTTTCGGCAGCATGGCGCATTCATCGGTGACCGTGATGGACACCACTCCGTCGGCGGCGGTCACCCGGGCAGCGTCGCCCTCGATTGCGGGTGCGGTCGTGTCGGCGTCCAGCGGCGCCGTTTGCTCAAATTGCCAGACGACTGTTGGCTCGTAACCGGGAGCCGCGACTCGCCAGAACCAGGTGCCGGGAGGAATGGGAGAACGGAGCGCGCAACGGGCCTTCTTGGTTGTCCATGTCTTGGTTGTGGCGGTTGGGAAGGATTTGTCTTGAGAGAGTTCGAGCGTGTATTCAAGTGCCTTGGCATCGCCGCGCCAGGAGAATGCGGGGGTGTTGTCATAGAGCCGGATTCCGGGTGTCGGCGATTCCAGGGCAAAGGTCTTGAATACGCGCACGAGGGACAGATCGTCGAACCATGCGGTTCCGGCGCCGCGTAGCGCCAGGAAAACCGCGGCATAGCCGGCGTTGTCCGGAGCGCGCAGTTCAGCGCATTTGCGGTGGGTCCAGTCGTGATCGCCAAAGAGCTTGCAGGCATATTGTCCGGATGCGAACCATTTGCCGTCCTTGTCGGCCCATTCGACGATGAGGCCGGCGCCGACGCTGGGCATCTTGCCCGGCGCCTTGGTCACGCCCTTGGTCCTGACGTAGCAGTCCAGCGCATAGGCGGATCCACCGACAACAGGAATCTGCCGGGTGATGTAGACGCTCTCCTTCGCGGGATCGGTCACGACGAGCCGCGCACACTGCTTGCCTGTACGCGGGTTGTCCTCGCACACCGCACCATTCGCGGGAATGCTCCAGCCAGCGCCCTGGTTCTCAAATCCCGAATTCGAGACGGAGACCGCGTCGAACCAACGAGTCTTCTGGAAGAGGGTCGCCTGTCGGCGTGCGGACTCCGCAACGTCGTAATCGGTGACTGAGAGGCGTGCGGAAGCTTTCAGCCGCACGGGTTTTGCGCTGGTTCCGGCCACAGTGATCAGGCGCAAGGTGGACGGCGTCCAGGCCCGTTTATCCTGAAGCATAAACCGTCCAGGGCTCGACGCGCATTCCCAAGTGAAGGAACGGGAGGCGCGTTCAAGCACGATGTTTCCGGAGACGCCGATCGGTTTGAAGGGACGAGTGTCAAAGTCATGGCTGGCGGATCCAACTCGGGCTAGGATCGCATCCGTCGCGTGACGGTAGGCATCGGTGGGGAGACGAAGGCCGAACTCGCACGGTCCCCCGGGTTCCACTGTCCCCTCGAGCGTCCAGGTGGCGGAGGTTTCTGAAAGAGTTAGATCAAGTGTCAGGCTAGCTTGCTCGGGAATGATCTTTGTCCAGGTGATCTTGCGCTGGTCGGCCCGCACCTTGGGCGCCATTCCTCCGAAATGGAACCGACTTCCTTTCCAGCCTGGTTTGAAACCGGAAATGCGGACGCCATTGACCACGACCTGCCCGTCATAGGCCAGACGGCCGAAGCCATCGGACGCGGGGACAAAGGTCCAGGGACCGACCTTGATTTCCTGCGCGAAGCCAGCGGTCGTGATCAGGGCGACACAGAGAGGCACGATCCATCGCATGGTTTTCTCCTTGTAGGCGGCTGTACAATTTCTTGACAGTATCTCGAAACGGAGGCTGTTCTTTGCGATTCCAGTGTGAAAATACCCTTCGCCGCCATTCCTGACAAGTTTCTGCGAGGGAACGAGGAGAGACCCAGGAGACTGACTTCGCCCCCACCGGCCTTGCGCCGGTGGAGCGAGAGATTGGTTTTCTTGAAGGATTTGCAGGGGAGCATCTTCCTCGTGGCCCCTCGAAGCCGATCCGTGTTCAAATTGAACCACCCGCTGCGCTGGAGGCACGGAGACACAGAGAAGAGCGGAAGAGGAGCTTTTCGGATCTGAACCCGGCCCACGGCCGGTTCCAGCTCCGGCAATGTTTCTTCTTTTCGAGTTCACGGAACTGCTGACTTTTCGCTTCCGTGTTCTCCAGAGTAAGATCATCTTGTGAGTTCGCTTTGCCGGTTTGACGGCAGAGAGAAATCGCAAGATCTCCGTGTCCTTCTTCCTCCGTGTCTCCGTGCCTCCGTGGTTGGCTTTTTCAGGGACTTCGGTTACGAGCGAAGCCTGCTCTCGGCTCTCTCTGGTGACAACTCCAGAATCACAGAGTGCGAGTCGCCGCTGGAGCTCCTTGCGGGAAGGTTTGCCTGAACCTATCGTAGCACCCGCCAATCTCAGGTTCTTGTGTCCTGATGACTCATGTATTGTCTAGAGATGGAAAAAGGTCGAATCGATGAAAAGAATCGCATCTCTCACATGGCTACTCGCCGTGTTCGCAATGACTGCCGCAAGCTTGCGCGGTGCCGACACTGTACGGATCGATCCGGCAAACGCGGTGATCACATTGCCGGCAAAGGCGAGCCGCGCGGCGGTGGAGGCTGCGGACGAACTGCGCATGCATCTGAAGTTGATCACTGCGATCGATCTGCCCATCATCGCGGGAGCGCCCGTGCCTCCTGCCAAGTATCCCTTCCACATCGGTGTTGCGGCGCCAGGCCGCGACGAGCCCCTTGCACCTGAAGAGGCGAGATGGGTCGTCGGGCAGAATGCGACCTATCTGTATGGGGACAATTTCAAGACTCGACGGGGCGTCCTGTATGCCGTGTACTGCTTCCTCGAGGAGCAACTGGGAGTGCGCTGGATCGAGCCTGGGGACAGGGGCATTGCCTTCAAGGAGCAACCGCAGCTGACACTGCGTGTCGGCGAGTCCAGTTGGCGCCCGAAGCTGGGGAAACGCAGCATCCGGGTCGGGGTCCGCCACAATCGACCACCTGTCGTCAAACGGCATGTCGCCGAGTTCAGCACATTCGCCCCATCGCTTGAGGACCACAACAAGTTCGCGGCGGACGTGCGCCAATGGCAGAAGCGCATGCGCATGGGTGGACACCTGAGCATCGCCTATGGGCACGCTTTCACAAACTGGTGGAAACGGTTCGGAAAGACCCACCCGGAGTACTTCGCGCTGAACCAGTACGGCAAGCGTGAACCGGAAGTGCCCGCATCAAAGGACTCGGCGGCCGACAATCCACTGTGGGCACGGCTTGAGAACTTCAAGACCATCAAGCTCTGCACCAGCAACCCGGACGTCGCCAAACGCATTGTCCAGGACTGGCTCGACAAGGGCAAACGCACCAAATACGTCAATGTGTGCGAGAACGACAGTCCCCCCTCGGGTTTCTGCCGTTGCGCCGGGTGCCGTGCGCTCGACGCCCTGCAACCGGGGGAGAAATATGGCGAGTATGCAGTCCACCTGACCGATCGCTACGTGCACTTGACCAATCTGGTTGCGCGGGAGGCCCGGAAGCATGACCCGGAAGCCTGCGCCGTCATGTACGCCTACAACGAGACGGAGCAACCACCGCGCCGGGAACGGGTCGAGCCAAATGTGGTCATTGGCATCGTGCCGACCAC
>JAGLDW010001135.1 GCA_023145395.1 Lentisphaeria bacterium
GCCACGGCCCGCCTGGGCGGCATGCGCGACGACGACACCTACTACCCGATCGAGGAAGCCCGCGCCCAGTTGCGTGCGCTCGGACTCGACGAGACGATGACCTACAGCTTCATCAACCCAGAGGCCGCCGTGAACTGCACGGGCTTCACGGATGAGCAACTGATCCGGCCCTCCAACCCGTTGAGCAGCGAACTCGGGACCATGCGTCCCACGCTGATCCCCGGCATCCTGCAGTCCGTCGCGCACAACATCGCGCACAACAACGACGAACTCGCCTTTTTCGAGCTCGGACGGGTTCTCGCCAACGCTCCCGGATTCCCGGAGGAGCGCGACGAGGTCGCCATCGTCATGACGGGGCGCGCGCATCCCGAACGCTTCGGCTCCGAACGAGAAAGCGAGATCGATTTCTACGACATCAAGGGCATGCTCGAGTGTTGGCTGGAAGCACGACGCGTGACGGCGGAGTGCGCCACCGCCGAACATCCGGCTTTCCACAAGGGCGCCTGCGCCGCGCTGACGGTGGGTGGAGTGCAGGTCGCAGTCTTCGGCGAGGTCTGTGCCGAACTCACCACCGGACTCCGGCTCAAGCATCCCCTCTTCCTGGCTGTGGCTCAATTGGACGCATTGCGCGCCTGCGAAACCGCGCCCATGACCTACCAGGCACTGCCGCCCTTCCCCGCCGTCGTCCGTGATATCGCGTTGCTGGCGAGTGCGTCCCTGCCCTGCCAAGCTGTGATCGACACGGTCGCAGACATGAAACTGCCCCTGATCGAACGCGTGGATCTCTTCGACATCTACGAGGACGAGAAGACGCTCGGCGCGGGCAGAAAAAGCATGGCCTACTCGATCACCTACCGCGACCCCCGGCAGACCATGACCGACAAGAAGGTCAACAAGCTGCATGAGCGTGTTCGATCGACCATTCAGTCCAAGCTCGGCGTCGAACTGCGGTAGCCGAAGTCAGCAGTGGCTCGGGACCTCCGGGACCGAGGGTGCTTTTCGGAGACTCGCGGTCCGGGACGTCCCGCACCACCATCGACGATTACTGTTCCGGCAGGAACGGGAAAATCGTGCGATAGTCCTCGGGCTTGAGCCCCCGTCCGAACTGGCTGATCATGACCGTCTCGGCCGTGCGCACGGCTCTCCCACGCTCCTCGCCATAGAGCTTCACCAGCGTCTCGCGCGCCGCATTGGCCACCCCCTCGAAGCGACGTCTGTGCTTCGCTCCAAACCACTCGCGTCGCTCGGCGTCGCTCTCGGGCACGTCGTCGAGCGCCCCCCCGCTGTAGGGCAGCCACTCGAAGACCTGCGACACGTGGCAGCACCCCATGTCGACCTTCCGCTCCATCACCGAGTCCGTGTCAATGGCGACGTGCGAGACATAGGGGTTCGGCAGGGAAAAGCCGTCGTACGTGTATCCCATCACCGGCGCGCGCTGGAGATGAGGGGTCAGCGCGGCGACATTGGGCACGGTGACAGTGTAGGATGCGTCCTGCACCACCACGCCCACCGCCCGATGGTCCGGATGATAATCACACTCGCGGTGGCAGAGCACCAAGTCCGCTTCCACCTCGCGAATCATCTTGATCACCAACTGGCGCAACTGGACCGTGGGGACGAGCTCGCCGTTGTGGATGTCAAGCACCTCGTACTCCACGTCGGCGACGCGCGCGGACGCCTGCGCCTCGGCTTCCCGTCTGCGGGCAAGCGGTCCACCTCCCATGGAGAAGTGCCCCGTGTCGCCGTTGGTCATGGACACGAACTTGACCCGGTGCCCGAGCGCGCGGTATAGCATGGCAGCGCCACCAAAGCGGAAGTCGCAATCGTCGGGATGCGCCCCGAAACAAAGTATGCTCAACTGCTTGTCGCTCATCTCTCGTCTCCTACCGATTGTTGTCCGTCACTCCAGGCCAAGTATCCGTGCGAAAGGGCACGGCGGATTGGCACCCCAACCGTACCGAACCGTCCTCGACGACGACAGAAGGCAAAAAACCTACCGTCGCAAACTCTCCGCGCCAAGCCTGTGGTCAAGAGCCATTGCGAACTCCGCAAAGCCTGGCGGGCGTGTCGCCCCCGACCGCCGCGCCCTGCGGACTCCGCAAGTCGAATAGCGCAAATCGTGTGGAGGGCGAGCGGCCCGCGAGCCGCGCCCTGCGGACTCCGCAAAGCACAGCCCGGTCTGGAGACCAGCTCTACATGGGGCGCAGTGCCACGGCGCGTAGGTCCAGTACCTTCTCCCGTCGAATCGAGGCGGGCTTCAGACGCAGTGTCACCTCGCCTTCCGGCAGATCGAGAGTCGCCACACACCGCGACCCGAAGACACCCCCCGTCGAGTAGACTTTGAAGACCGTCTCCTCGTCAGAGCCATTGATGGAGACTCCGATCTCGCTTCCGCCCTGCCCGGATGCAACGCGCATGTTGAGCGCCAGTCGGTAGACGCCTGCGGCGGGAAGCGTGAACGTCCACGATGCGGTATCGGGCAACCGGATCCAATTGCCGATGTGGACGACGCCATCCTCCGTCTCGTAGCGAATACGCTGACCGTGCGTGCCGTCGATCAATCCGTACAGAGCGGGCAACCGCACCACGCCGCGGCGGCTCGGTCGCACCACGACCGGATCGGTCTCGGGGGCACCGTCAAGCTCGACTGCAACCACACTGGCAACCGTGTCGGGAGCAGCGTCCGGAAGCGTGATGATCCAGTCCGCACCCGAACGGCGCGCAGTCAGCGATGCACCCGAATCCAGCATCCAGGCCGCTTTCACCTTGTTCTTCAGATTGGGCAGGCGGAGCTGGAGATCGCCCGGCCAGTCGAAAATATGCAGATACAGCAGATTGTCCTTCACCGTGGCGCGCCCATGACAAGGCAGCAAGTTGAAGGGACTGGCCGTCGTGCCGTAGATGGCCTCGCCATGCACGTCCAACCAACGCCCGATCGCCTCCATCCGCTCCACGAACTCCTCTTGAATCGTGCCATCCGGGCGCGGGCCAATGTTCAGCAACAAGTTCCCCCCCTTCGAGACGATGTCGACAAGCATCCGAATAAGAAACTCGGATGTCTTGAAATTGGTTTCGTGGGCATCGTAGCCCCACCAGTGGGAGGTCATGGTGATGCAGGCTTCCCAAAGCATGGGGTTGCCGGCCTCGCCGCAGACTCCCGTCGGGGGCACCCGCTGCTCGGGCGTGGCCAGATCCTCCTCGACGGCGGCGCGTCCATTGATGAGGATTCCAGGCTGCAGTTCTCGCGCCATGGCGTTGGTCTGCGGGCTCTCCCACTCCTCGGCCGTGTGCTCGCCCCCCATGTCGTACCAGAGCGCGAGCACATCTCCATAGGAACCATCCAGAATCTCCCGAACCTGCTCGCGCATGTACGACGTGTATTTCTTCAGCTCCGCCCCATCGGTTGGACGAGTGTCCCAGTTGCGGCGGGGCAGATAGTCGTAGTGATGCCAATCGAGAACGGAGTGGTACAGCCCCACCTTCAGACCCTCGCCTTGAAATGCGTCCGACAACTCGCCGATGATATCCTTCCCGTACGGAGTGTTCATCACGTTGTAGTCGGTCTGTTTCGTGTCCCACATGCAGAAACCGTCATGATGCTTCGTGGTGACAACCATGTAGCGCATGCCAGTGCGCTTCGCCAGATCCGCCCAAGCGGCCGGATCGAACTTCACCGGATTGAACTGCTGCTGTAGCGGCTCGTACTCCGCCACCGGGATCTGCTCCACATGCATGACCCATTCGCCCCGGCCAATCAACGCGTAGATGCCCCAGTGAATGAACAGTCCGAACTTGTTCTCGCGGAACCACTCGATGGTCGCCTGGTTCGTCTTCGCCGCAGTGATGTCGCCCGACATGATCTTTCTCCCGTTCAACTTCCGCACTCACTCGACACACACTGGCCCAGGCCGCCGCCAGGACGTGCATCGCCGGATTCATTCCGGCGACGGGGCCTCGGGCAACTGTAGCGCGTCGCTGGAAGAGCGCACGCCGAACAGAGGCGGCACACCCAAGGGTCGGGGTGCTTTTCACCCCTTCCCATCCCTCTGAAAAATTGATTTTGACGGT
Organism: Lentisphaeria bacterium; assembly: GCA_023145395.1. Taxonomy (GTDB): domain Bacteria; phylum Verrucomicrobiota; class Lentisphaeria; order Oligosphaerales; family Lenti-02; genus JAGLDW01. The sequence goes on from JAGLDW010001135.1 coordinate 4,069, forward strand.
TTTTGCAGTAGGTTTTACATTGGCACTAATTTGGGTTTGAAACCAGGCTAACGGAACGGAAAAGAAGGACAAGGCTGAAAATCATGGACCATGTAAATCTACTGCTGTGGTCGGCGCTGGCACTCTCGATCGTGTCTCTGGGCTTCGCGTTCATGAAGATAAACTGGATTTGGAAGCAGGACCGCGGCAGCGACAAGATCAAGGAGATCGGAAAAGCCATCAGCGATGGCGCCATGGCCTTCATGGTGCGCGAGTACAAGATCATGGGCATCGTGATCGCGGCGGTTTTCGTCATTCTCCTGGTCTCGAAAACAGGCAGCCTGCGTCTGATCGCCGGCTCGTTCATTCTAGGCGCCCTGTTCAGCGGGCTGGCGGGGCTCATTGGCATGAAGGCCGCCACCCGGGCGAACATGTGCACCGCGACCAGTGCCCAGAGCGGCTTGATCAAGGCGCTGAACGTGGCCTTCACAGGCGGCAGCGTCATGGGGCTCTCGGTGGTTGGGCTCGCACTCATGGGCCTCGCGGCGCTGACCATGGGCTACATGAAATTTCTGCCCGACGCCGAACTCTACACGATCATGGAGATCATCAGCGGCTACTCCCTGGGCGCCAGCAGCATCGCCCTGTTCGCCCGTGTGGGCGGCGGCATTTTCACCAAGGCGGCTGATGTGGGCGCCGATCTGGTGGGCAAGGTCGAGAAGGGCATTCCCGAGGACGATCCCCGCAACCCCGCGACCATCGCCGACAACGTCGGAGACAACGTGGGAGACGTGGCCGGACTGGGTTCCGACCTCTGCGAGTCCTACATCGCCTCGATCATCGGCGCGATGGTGCTCGGCGCGGAACACCTGCACAGCAAAAACTTCATGGTCCTGCCTCTGGGCATCGCAGCCGTGGGCATCGTCACCTCAATCATCGGCACGTTCTTCGTGCGCACCAAGGAGGGCGGCAACCCACAGAGAGCGCTGAACTACGGCACCATCGGCGCCAGCCTGCTGATGTTGGTCGGTTGCTACCCCCTGATTGCCTGGTTCGTGCCGAACGGGTTTGTTCCACCCGTGCTTGCGGCGGCTGCTACGGAGGGGCCTGAAGCCTTCACAGTTCTGCGCCTCTTCCTCGCCATCGCCAGCGGTCTGATCGGCGGCGTGCTCATCGGCCTGGTCACCGAGCACTACACGGCGGACAACACCAAAGCCGTCATCGAGATCGCGGACCAGTCCCAGACCGGCGCGGCCACCAACATCATCTCCGGCATCCGCGTCGGCATGCTCGCCACAGGCTGGCCCGTGGTGATCCTCGTCATCGTCATCATGTCCTCCTACCAACTCGCCGGGCTCTACGGCATCGCCATCGCCGCAGTCGGCATGCTGGGAACCACCGGCATCCAGCTCGCAGTCGATGCCTATGGTCCCATCGCGGACAACGCGGGCGGCCTGGCTGAGATGGCGCAGCTCGCCCCGGTAGTGCGCGAACGCACGGACAAACTCGACGCGGTCGGAAACACCACCGCCGCCATCGGCAAGGGCTTCGCCATCGGCTCGGCCGCGCTGACCGCGATCGCGCTGTTCGTCGCCTTCAAGGAAGCCGCCGACATCGACACCATCGACATCACGAAATCCCACGTCATCTCCGGCCTGCTCTTCGGTGCCATGCTCCCCTATGTCTTCAGCTCCTTCCTCATGGGCGCCGTCGGGCGAGCCGCCTTCCAGCTGATCCGCGAGGTGCAGCGCCAATTCCGCGAGATCAAGGGAATCTTCGAAGGCACGGCCAAGCCGGACTACGTCGCCTGCGTGGACATCGCCACCAAGGCGGCCATCAGGGAGATGATCGTTCCCAGTCTGTCCGCCGTCGTTCTCCCTGTGCTAGTCGGCTATCTGGGCGGCAAGGAGATGCTCGGGGGCATG
>JAGLDW010001136.1 GCA_023145395.1 Lentisphaeria bacterium
CCTGGGACAATGCCAAGAAGCACATCGAGAGTGGCAAATTCGGCGGCAAGGGCTCCGAGGCCCACAAGGCCGCCGTCACCGGCGACACGGTCGGCGACCCCTTTAAGGACACTGTCGGACCCGCCATGGACATCATCATCAAATTGATGAGTGTTGTTTCGCTGATCATCGCCAAGAGCATCCCCTCCGTGTCGATCTTCGAAACGATGTTTGGCAAGTAGGCGGAACAGCCGCCCAATAACCATTCGGGCAGCACCTTGCGAGGCATCGCGCTGCGCAAAGCCAAAGCCAGTGTCCCATGGAGGGCGAGGCTCCCGACGAGCCGCGGACAGCGCAATGCGCATAGGCTGCCTGCCTCCGACCACCTTGGGGTGTCGTCCACCTGGGCACAACGCCTTGTGCCGTGTGCGCGGCTCACGGGCCGTTCGCCCGCCATGGAACAATGATTTTTGCAGCGGGAGCTTCGCCCTCCCGGAGACAACGCCTTGCGGACTCCGCGGTTCAGCGGGCGGCCCTCCCTGGGAATAGGGTCGCTCATGGCCGGATGCGAATAGTCTTGCCGTCGATGCAGAGCACGAGGTTGTCTCCCACAAGAAGGTAGCGACGCAGAAGAGGATGCTTCCTCAGTAGCTGGAAGTACTCGTCCGACCAGGCCTTGACCTCCACGTCGATGTCCGGCGTCTGTCCGGCGGGGATCTGCGAGTCGTACCAGACGCCATCCGCGCGGCGCAGGTAGAAGGTCTTGTCGTGCAGACACCGCACCATGGCGCGCACACGCTTCTCGTCCAACCCAGCTGCATCAAAAACACGGCGCACTTCGCCGGACGTGCGCAGGGACATCCCAAAGGAATCCGCCCCTGCGGCCTCAGGCGCCGCCGCCTGCTTCATTGCCTTGGCCCGGATGGACCGATCAACCGCCCCCTTCCCGGAGTCCATGCGATTGGCCCTCCCCCTCTCCACGCGCCGGAACTCCGCCCGCACCTTTTCCAGCTCCTCCCGCTTCACGCCATCCTCCACGATGAGGAACGACGTGTATTCAGTGAGGATACCGTACTCGCGACCAAGTCGCCGGATCTCGTCCACCAATTCGTCAGTGCGCCCGTTTAGAGCGATCTGCTCCTGCAAGTATCCCACGCGGGCGACGGCCCAGAGGCGGGGAACAAACGCGTTGCGCAAATTGCCATCAAGATCGACTGGAAAGCGGAATGTCTCCCGCGTGCCGCCGACCACGCCCGACAGGGCCATCTCACGCCGACCCGTTCCCTCGTACCGCCCCGTGACAGTGATCTGCGCGCCCTTGAACAGATCCGGCAGGCGCGACGGATTCAACTGAGACAGACGGACTCCCCTGCTATCGATCCGCAAATCGGTCAGCACGGGGTGCGCCACGCGCGAATAGAAATTGGAGAGGGCGATTTCCAAGTTTTCCTTGGGACGCACATAGGAACTGCTGCCCCGTGTCTTGTCCGCCAGCGCACCGAGAAGTTTTGTGTTCACATCGAACCCCACCCCGAACGAGAACACCCGGCGTGCACCGACGGCAGCGGCCGCATGCTTCAAGATGACTGCGACATCCGTCTCGCCAACGGTGGGCAGACCATCGGTCAGAAACACAATCATGCCAACACGCTCTTTCGGGGGAGGCTGGCCGAGTGCAAACACGAGAGCATCGTCAATAGCCGTCCCTCCCGAAGCCCGAAGCCCCTCCACAAACTCGAGCGCCTTCTCCCGGTTTGCCTCACTGGCCGGCATGGGCACCTCAGCCAACGCATCCACATCCGTGGAGAAACGGACAATGTTGAATGTGTCATTTTTCCCGAGTGCCTTGATGCAAAAGAAGAGCGCCTCCCGGGCCTGACGAATCTTGTCGCCCATCATGCTTCCGGAGGTATCGACGACGAAGGTGATCTCCTTACTGCCGATCTCCTGCGCCTGTAGTTCGCTATCGGGCGCCACCAGCATCATGAAATAGCCCTTGCCATTCTTCCGATAGCCAAGGAACTCGACACCGACCGGGCGTTTGTCCTCGCTGTACAGCACTTCGAAGTCCCGGTCGGGAACGACATTGCTGGCCTTGTAGGTCAGAGTGGCTTTGCCGCCTTTCCGCTGGTCGAGCTCTGTCTTGAACCCAGGGGCGAACACATTGCGCAACCCACCGCCTGTGTCGATGCGGGTCACGATCTCGAGAGTCTGCAGGGCGTTTGTGCCTCCCGGCTTTGCCGAGAGCAGGGGGTACCGTACCCGGCAGAGAGTGCCATCGCGCCGCACAATCTGCTCGTAGGTGAGACGGATCGCGACATCCGCGTTGGCGCCAATCGGGAAAACGCGAGCGCGGAGGAGCCCCTCGTCGGCGTACTCGAGAAGCGCGGGATCTTTCATGCTGCGCACAATGCTCTCGTAGATGCTCCGCGCCTTGCCCGCCGGCAGAAGCTCTGCTTCCATCGTGCGCCCGTTCATCGTCATGGCAAAGGACGAGACCGCCGCGCCCCGGGCGATGGGGAACAGATAGGTCCCCTCGATCTGCCGGTGGTTCGGATTGTGAAACACCGCTTCGACGGTGATGGTCGCCGTGTGACGTCGAATATCAATCTGCACACGATGGCTCTTGACCTCCATCTCCCTCAGCGCGGGAGGGCGAGGGCGAGGATGCGGAGGGAATGGGCGAGGTGGCCAATGCGGCGGCACCACGATACGACAGGCATGCAGCGGTGCCGCACAGGCACCCACCAGCACAAGAGCCAGGAGAAGTCCACGTAGAATTGGCGTCAGCTTGGCATTCATCCCATTTCTCCTTTTCCCGCAAACCCTAGAAGCTACCAATAGAGCGTTCCACAGAGAACAATGCACGAACCGCGAGGTTTCTTAGAGGTCACATTTCAGATCTCGTTTTGAGGCGAAATTGAGCTTACGACACACCGTTCGCATCGCTTTTGTAGTCCGCGCGTCGGCACAGACACCGCCGCGGGAAAGTGCAGTCCCTTGTGGTTCGGCGCGGCCCGCGCCGAAATGTCTTAGCGCTATGGAGCTCTTACGGGACGAGCCGTCCCGAACCACTATGGAGCTCAAAAGCAAATCAGCCACCGTTTCCGGGCACGGAGAGCCGGACGCTTCGCACGGCGCGTGCCCGGAAACTTTGATGTGGGGTCCGGGGAGCCTCGGTTCCCCGGCGGGGTCCGGGGCAGCGCCCCGGTGGGGGCGTGGGGGCAAGGCCACCACATCCATCCGCCTCCCCCCCACACACGCACAGCCCTGCGTCAATCTTCGTTCGGATACTCGTCTGGCCATTTGGCAGTTGGGCAGCTCGGCTTCGAGAAAAGTCGGAAATTGTCGATTGGGTCCGCAGCGCGATGGTAGCGGAACCAGGTGCGGCCATCGGCCTTGCCCAGGACCTCGATTTTCCCTGTGGCATGCGAGATGACGAAGCGTGCGGTCCGGGTCAGGCCCGCGCAACGTTCCTGCGCCTGCGTAAAAATCGCCACCGCCTCCTCGATTGGCACACAGTACGCGCGATTCCCCCGCGTCACGCTGCACTGAAACACGTAGTAGGGTTGCACGCCAATGCCCGCGAGCGTCCTCCACAACTCCGCCAGCGCCTCCGGGGAATCATTCACCCCCCGGATCATCGCCGTCTGTTGAACCATCGACAGGCCAGCTTCCTGCAAGAGTGCAATCGCCTCCCGACTCTCGTCCGTGATCTCCCGGGCGTGGCAGAAATGCAGAACCGCGTACATTCTCCGCTGCGAACGACAATGTTCACGCAGAACCGAGAGAAGCTCGGGATCCTCGGTGATCCGTCGCGGCATCCACGCAGGGACTCTGGTGCCGATGCGCAAAAAACGAAGATGTCCGATACCCGACAGATTCTCGAGAATCTCCGCAATGCGCCGAGTCGGCAACCACAGTGCATCCCCCCCACTCAGGAGCACATTGGTGATCTCAGGATGAGCGAGGATGTACGCACGCGCCTCGTTCATGTCCACCACCTCGGCACTCTCGCCCGAGACGAAGAGGCGCTTTCGAAAGCAGAATCGGCAGATGCCGGGACACTTCGAGGAGACGAGCAGCAACACGGTGTCCGGATATTTGTGCTGCAGGCCCGGAAACTGCGTGTAGCCATCCTCATCATAGGTGTCCAGCCCCTCTCCGTCTTCCTGCAGTTCATCGCCACAGGGCACGACCACGCGGCGGAGAGGATCGTCCGCATCACTCCAATCGATGAGCCGAAGGTAGTGCTCGGGCACTCGGAAGGGATAGGTCCGGGCAACCTGGTCAGCCGCCCGAATCTCCGCCTCGGCAGCGTGGGCTGGAAAGGCCGATGCAACCGCATCGAGGCATTCGGAGTCCATGCGAGTTTGACAGTCTGCGCCCACGGTGTCTGTTTTCCCTTTCAGGTAATGGTGCCGGAATGTCCCCGGACAACACAGATACATCCCGAACCAATCGAGACAAGGCCCAGCACTCCCGGAAGCAGTGGAATGCCTAAGGGTCGGCACGGAAATAACTTTACATTTTG
>JAGLDW010001137.1 GCA_023145395.1 Lentisphaeria bacterium
AGCCGCGGCCGAGGCACTCTAGAGCGTCGCGGAGTCATAGTTATTGTTCTCGTTGGTCTCGTCGGTCTGGCAGGTCGCGTCGACCAGAAACCACACTTTGCCCGTGCCAGCCGCGAAATTCGCCTCCACGTTCGTACACCAGCCCGCGCGAAGTGGCCCAGAATACCACGTGACCGAATAGCCGCCGGAATCGCCACATTTCGGCGGCGTGCTTCCCCCCTTATAGGCATAGACCTTGTAGGACGCGTGACCCGCGACGCCGAGGTTGCAGATCTCTGCAGAATAGACGACCAGCGAGCTATTCCAGGAGGCGACCTTGGCAGACATCTTCTGCACCACGAGGTCGAGACCCGGGACCGAATAGGTCACGCTCTTCATGTTGTTCGACTCGTTCGTCTCCGTCACCGTGCATTTGTAGTCGACGAAGAAGGTATCCGTATGCGTTCCGGGCGAAAAGAGCAGGTTTGGCGGACTTCCGGGATACGTGCTCGTGCGCTGGAAGGTCACGGTCTTGCATCCACCGGACACCACGGCGACCACGGTGTCATCGTCTGGCGTCTTTTTGCATTTAATCGGAGATGTGCCGTCCTCGTCGACGTGCATGCCGATCCACGGATAGACATCGTTTCCAGAGACAGCTAGCCCGCTATGGCAAACCTCGACCACATAGTCGATCACCTTCTGGCCCGCCGTCGCCGTCACGCTCTTGATAAAGATATCTGGCCCATCGACGGTAAAGGTCACACTCGCCGCATTGTTGCTCTCGAGCGCCTCCTTGAGCCCACAACTGTAATCCAGCAGCACCCATTGGGTGTAGGTCCCAGGGTCGACATTTTTGCGCACGTGGGTCAGCGTCTTGCAGGCGTTGGCCGCGAGACCTGTGATCGACAGATAGCCGTCGGGTGATCCATTGGTGCACTGGGGTGCGGAAGCGGACCAGAACAAGCCGATCTTGACAAATCCCGTCACGGCTATGTGGTTATTGCAGACCTCGACCGTGTAGGTGACGGTGCTTCCGGATGCCTTTACGTGAAAAGACTTCACGCTCAAGTCGGGCAGGTTGCCGCCAACCACGTAGCTCTTCGAGGCAGAGTTATTGCCTTCGTCTAACTCGGGGAGCTTGCACCCGGGATCGACCCGTGCCCATACCTGGTAGATGCTAGCTGACATATTACTGCGCGTGAACGTCTTGGTCGTACACGCGGTGGAACCCAGGCCGTTGATCGTCAGGTGATCCGCGAAGGACGTGTTGCAGCCGGCAGGCGGCAACTGATGGTAGAGCCCGAGCTCGAAGCTGGCGCTGGTGCTCTCTCCGACGTTGCAGACCCTCACGGTGAAAGTCGCGGTGTTGCCCGCGACCGTGACCTGCAGGCTATTGATCAGCAGGTCCGGAGCCAGGCCCGCTAGGTGATCTGGCTGACCTTGGTCGACCGGCTTACTGCCGTCGGTCGAGGGGGCGCCGTCGGTCGAGGGGCCGCCGTCGGTCGGCGGCACTGCAAAGCACTTCGCGCGACAGGCCAGAAGCTGGGCATGACCCGTCGCATCACGCCCGGCGAGCGCATCACAGGAGGCACCCTTGACGCAGGCGGCGTCACACGCCTCGACCGCCGTGCAGCTCGCGCTGAAGGGACACGACTGTTGACCGCAGGAGGCCAAGGTCTCGCAGGCTTCCCGACAAGAATCACTCGAAGGGGTGGCGCTGTCGCTACCACACGCTGTCAGCAAGAAAAAGGCGGCGCCGAACACAGGGAGCAGCTGGTTTTGGGTCATCACACTTCCTTTCGCACTAGACATACGAGACCGAAGCCAAAATCTTCCCGGCCGGCCAGTCAACTAATGTTGGAAGTCCTCAAGTTAGTTGAATTGTAGCAACATTTACCGTTGTCAAGGTCGAGAACTTTCCAAAAGCTCCCTTTCCACCCGGGAATCAGGCGCTCGCAGAGGCCGTGACCACCAGAACTCGCCTCGTCGGGGGGATCGCCGAGCATCGTGAGCAGGAGGTCAGGATCGACGCGGGTCAGGTCGGTCGCCACCTGGTGTGTCGCCGCCTTGTGTGAAAGTTGGGGATCTCGATCGCTCTCCTTCGCAAGCAGCGTTGCTGGCACCGATGTGATCGCTTTCGCTTGCGCCGAGGCGCGAGGCAACGCACAGCCGTGCTGGAGTAACGGCCGTACCACGCGCGGCAGGGGCGACGCCGACACTCGCGTCGGTGCTCAAACAATCTCCCTTCGCTGCGAAGGTGCGCGCGGACGTGCCCGCGCCACTACGGGAACGAAACGCAAGGTGTCGTTATCCCGCCAAGCTAATAGCGCAGAAGCCTCACCTTATTGGGGGAGACATCACAATTCCGAGATGCGAAGAATCTTCCACCTGGTAGAATATAAGGTTGTGCCATCTCAGCAACCACGAGAGATCCCGATGAGGCTTCCGAAATAGCGTCGGTTTGCTACACTCGAAGGGCAAAGCGCAAGCGAAGAGCCCAGGTCGCCACCTTGAGGTAAATGAGGAGGCACCACCGCTTGCAACACAGT
>JAGLDW010001138.1 GCA_023145395.1 Lentisphaeria bacterium
ACATGTTGAACTCGCCACTTGCCTACTGGGATCAGAGCCAACACGGCACTGTACAACCCAAAAGGGTACTACATCCTAAGTGCGCTTTTTGTTGTGTCAAGCCGTGTGTCTGGAATGCTGGAATCCTAGTGGCACTCAGTGCCAGGCACCGAAACACGTGGGTGTTGGATATGCGTTTGGTTGCGTTCAGGCTCCTCGGCGGCTATTGGTTTGTTGCGCGTGTGTTGACTTCTGGCAGTGATTTTTAAGGGGGCTCCATAGATATGAAGATCTGTGTTGTGGGCGCGGCTGGGCATGTGGGATACGTGACGGAAGGCCTGGGGGAGATGGAGGACGTCGTCCTCTGCGGCGTTGCTCCCGGCTGTCCGGAGGAGGATGAAAGTCGTGTGCGGCGCCTCGGGGGTGATTCAGCGACTTTCCACAGCGACTATCGAGCGATGTTGGAGCGTGAACGCCCCGACATCGTGGCCGTGGCTCCATTCTACTATCTGCATGCCGAGGTGTCATGCGCGGCGCTGGAGGCTGGCTGCGCGGTGTACTGCGAGAAGCCGCTGGCGCTCACTCTGGAGGATCTCGACCGTGTGCGAACTGCGCAGGCGGAGTCGAGCCGGCCTCTGGGCATGATGCTGGCGACCCGGTACGCTCCCACGTTCCACGCGGCGCGCAAACTGGTCGCGGCGGGAGCCATCGGCACGCCGACCGTGGGCTATGCGCAGAAATCCTACAAGCGGGGCAACCGGCCCGAGTTCTATCGTTTGCGGAAGACTTTTGGGGGCATCACGCCCTGGGTTGGGATTCACGCGGTGGACTGGCTGCGCTGGGTCTCCGGCGTCGAGTACTCGGCTGTTCGATCACAGCACGTGAAACTGCATCGACCGGACTACCCGGAAATGGAGGACGGCGCCACCTGTCTCTACGAACTTGCCAATGGGGGCACGGCGGTGATGAGTTTCGACTTCCTGCGCCCGGCTGGAGCTTCCAGCCATGGGGACGACCGCCTGCGGTTGATGGGAGAAAAGGGGGCACTTGAGATCCGCGAGGACTGCGGCCTGCAGCTCATCACGGAGGCTGGCACAGAGCAAGTGTCGCTGGTGACACCTCCTCTAGGTCCCTTTGCGGACTTCGCGACAAGCGTGCGCGATGCGTCGCACCGCTGCGTTATCAGCACGGAAGACGCCCTGCGGGTCACCGAGATTGCGCTGTGTTCGCGTCAGGCTGCGGACACCGGATTGAGGGTGGAGCTTGCATGAAGCAGGTCACCGCGGCGATTGTCATCAGAAACAGCACCGTTCTCCTCACGCGCCGTGCGCCAGGGGAGAAACAGGCGGGGCTTTGGGAGTTTCCGGGGGGGAAGATCCACCCGGGAGAGACCCCGGAGCAATGTCTGCGCCGCGAGCTTTTCGAGGAGCTTGGCGTGGAAGCGCGCATTGGTCGGCATGTCGCCACGAATGTCTACCACTACGATCACGGAAGCATTGAGCTGATGGCCTATCTCGCGGAATGGACTGGCACCGAGTTTTCTCTAACCGTCCACGATCGCGCGGAGTGGGTTTCCGCCCTCGCATTGCTGGACTACGATCTATCCCCGGCGGATATTCCCATCGCCCGAGAGGTGAAGGTATTGCTCGGGATGTTGAATGATTGAGTGTTGTGTGAATGAGAGTTGTTGTTGTTCAGGAGACCATCGATGAGATTTGCCCCAGCAGTTGCTGTTTTTCTTGCCTCGTGCGTGTGCGTCCTTGCGGCAAAGCCCAAGCCACCGGTGGTTGTGACTGTGCTGACGGACCGCCCCGACGCTGTGTACACGTGTGGTGAGACTGTGACCTTCACCGTGTCGGTCAAAGACAAGGGGGTGGTTGTCGAGACGGGTGAGGCGTCCGTCTCTCTGACTCTAGATAGGGGCCGAAGTCTGGGCAAGAAGACTGTTGTGTTGGCGGGCGGTGCGGCCACCTTTACAGGCACACTGGATCAACCGGGATTTCTGAACGCCATCGTGCGCGTAAAGCGCGATGGCAAGACCTACAGAGGAGTGGGCAGTGCGGGG
>JAGLDW010001139.1 GCA_023145395.1 Lentisphaeria bacterium
GGTTTGCGCAGCCTGCTCGTGATCAAGCGCACGGTGGATATCGTCGTTAGCCTCTTTGCGTTGGTGCTGCTCTCCCCCCTGTTCCTCGTGGTGGCGGTGTGCATTTTGATCGACGGCGGCTTCCCGGTTCTACTGCTGCAGAAGCGCGTGGGGCTCTATGGCCGGGAGTTCCAGTTGCATAAGTTCCGTTCAATGTGCCGGGGTGCGGAAAAGATGAAGGAAGACCTTCTCGACCAAAACGACTCCACCGACGGGGTAATCTTCAAGATGAAGAACGACCCGCGCGTCACGCGCGTGGGGCGGATTATCCGCCGTTTCAGCATCGATGAAATGCCCCAGTTCCTCAATGTGCTCGTCGGGGAGCTCGCGTTGGTCGGTCCGCGTCCGCCGCTTCCGGAGGAGGTGGCCTGCTATTCCCTCTCCGACCGCAAGCGCCTGCACGTGAAGCCCGGCCTCACCTGCCTTTGGCAAATCCAGGGGCGCTCGGAAATCCCCTTCGACAAACTCGTAAGCCTCGATATGCAGTACATCCAGAGCCAGAGTATTTTAAAAGACATAGCCATAATAATAAAAACAATCCCCGTCGTCCTCTTTGGGCGGGGGGCCTACTAAAGGAGTGGAGATGATAGTTACCTGTTCAAAAGAGCAAGGCATCGGCGTCATTCAAGTGAGCCATGCGCTAACGGCCGCGACCGTGGACACCTTTCGCGAACAACTCTCGGGTTGGCAGTCGGGCGAAATGGATGTGAAGAACTATGTAATGGATCTCGAGCAGGTCGATTTCATGGATAGCGCCGGACTGGGCACATTGATCGCCGTGCTCAAGCGGATCACCGAACGCGGTGGCGACATGAAAATCGCCTGCCTGCAGAAGAAACCCCGCATGGTGTTCGAGATCACCCGCGCCTACAAGGTCTTCGAAATCTACGACACCGTCGCCGAAGCGCTGGAAAAATTCGACTAGGAATCTCCGGGATTATCCATGAAGGCTGTATTCTACACCGCTGACGCCCTGTCGTGGGCCGATGGGCTGGGTGGCGTGCCTTGGCCGTTGCTGCCGATCGCCAACCGGCCCCTGCTCGACTACTGGCTCGAAACCTGTGCCGACCTGGGCATTGGCCATGTGCAGGTGATTCTCGGCGAAGGCGCGGATCAGGTCGAAACCTTCATTGGCTCCGGCACCCGCTGGGGCGTGGAGATCCAATACAGCTTTGCGCGCGCCGCCGAACAGCCCTTGGACTATTTGAAGTCGACTTCCGACCGCTGGAAGGATGGCCTGTTTTTCATTTCCGGGCCGTTGTTCCTGCGCCGCCTGCCGGGCTACGATCCCGCCGGTTTCCAAACCATGGAAGCGTGCTGCAACGGATGCCCGCACTTGGCGCAGTTCCTCTTCGGCAAGAACGGCGGTGAAGTGAAGATGCTGCTCGACCG
>JAGLDW010000114.1 GCA_023145395.1 Lentisphaeria bacterium
CGCGCGTGGGAACGGGCACCTCCTGGATGGACGTCGACGCGGGGAGGAGCTTCACCTGCGGGTTGTATGACGACGGTCGCCTCTTCTGTTGGGGGCGCAACGAACACAGTCAGCTCGCCCAGGGTGACATCGTCAGGCGCCTCGTCCCGACGCAGGTCGGCGCCGCGAAGGACTGGACGCAGATGGCCACGGGGACCTATCACGCTTGCGGTGTTCGCGCGCCGGGGACCCTCTTCTGCTGGGGCTACAACAATCACCATCAGGTGGGTGGCACGACAACGACAACGCGCAAGACCCCCACGCAGGTGGGCTCGGCGACAGATTGGGCTCTCGTCTCCGCCGGGAGTTCTCACACGTGTGCGATCAAGAAGAACGGGAGCCTCTTCTGTTGGGGAGAAGGCGACAGCGGCGAGCTCACGGGGAGCATTCGATCTGAGACGGGGGTTCCCCAAGAGGTCGCAGCGGGATCGACCTGGACCGACGTCTCCGCGGGGGAAAACGTCACCTGTGGCATCAGACAGGATAAGAGTCTCTGGTGCTGGGGAGACAACACGAACGGCAAAGTCGGCGCGGGTTCCCTGACTGCGACTTTGCCCCTGACCCGCATCGGCGGATCCACAAGCACCTGGCGAGATGTCTCAGCGGGGGCGATGCAGGTCTGTGGCATTCAGACGAACGGAGCCCTCTATTGCTGGGGGCTCAACGCCCGGGGCGCGATCGGCGATGGATCCCGAACGTTGCATCGCACGCCGGTTCATGTCGGAACGGACACATGGCTCAGGGTGTCTTCGGCGCCATCTCACACCTGTGGACGCAAGACAAACGGGACCGTTTCCTGCTGGGGTGCGATCGCGGACGGACGCCTTGGTCTTGGTGTGCTGGCGCGGTCCTACGTGCCCATACGTGTCGGGACCTCCTCTGCCTGGAAGCAGGTCTCGGCCCAGGGTCTGCACACCTGTGGCGTACGAACGGATGGCAGCCTCTTCTGCTGGGGCCGAAACCTTGCTGCGGAATGCACCGGCGGCCCCATGCTCTCGTACGATCGTCCCCAACGCGTGGGTACGGGCGCGACATGGTCCCAGGTGACGACGGGCTACTACTACACCTGCGCGATCAAGACGGATCACACGCTCTGGTGCTGGGGAAATAACGCCTTTGGCCAGCTCGGCGATGGGACGCTATCCACCCGTTATTCTCCCCATCGCGTGGGTATGGGCGCGACGTGGGCCGCCGTGTCGGCGGGCTACGATCACACCTGCGCGGTCACGACAGATGGTCATCTCTTCTGTTGGGGTTCTAACGATCAAGGGCAACTCGGAGATAACTCCACGACGAACGCCCTCGTTCCGATCGAGATCTCGAGCAGCCCCGCGGCATCGTGGACCACGGTCTCCGCGGGTGACCACCACACATGTGCTCTCACTGATACGACACTCTATTGTTGGGGAGCTAACGCCAAGGGACAGGTTGGCGCGGGTTCGTCAGCGCCGAAGTTGCTTGTCCCCATTAAGATTGGAAGCAACGTGAAGTGGGGCGCGGTCTCCGCGGGCTGGGAGCACACCTGCGCGTGGAAAGCGGATGGGTCGATCTACTGCTGGGGAGATAACAGTTACGGTCAGATCGGTGATGGCACCACCATCGAACGGCGTCTCCGTGTGCAGGTGGGAACGGCGACGAATTGGGCATCCATTATTGCGGGCGATCCTCAGACCTGTGGACGGAAAAACAGCGGGGCG
>JAGLDW010001140.1 GCA_023145395.1 Lentisphaeria bacterium
GGGGCGAGCCCTTCCCCATCGCCCATATGGAGGACGGTTCCATCAAGTTGCTGGAGGACGAGCTGCCGGTGCTTCTCCCGGAACTGGAGGACTATGCGCCGTCCGGCACGGGCGAGTCGCCGTTGGCGAAGGCCACCGACTGGCTGGACTACACCGATCCCGAGACGGGTATGAAAGGCCGCCGCGAGACGAACACCATGCCTCAGTGGGCCGGTTCCTGCTGGTACTACTTGCGCTATATCGACCCGCAAAACAACGGGGCGGGCTGGGCCTCCGACAAGGAGAAGTACTGGATGCCCGTCGATCTGTATGTCGGCGGAGCGGAGCACGCCGTTCTGCACCTGCTCTACGCGCGCTTCTGGCACAAGGTGCTCTTCGACTGCGGCATGGTGAGCACCAACGAGCCGTTCCAGCGCCTGATCAACCAAGGCATGATCCTGGGCCTGTCCTACAAGGATGCCCGCGGAGTTCTCATTCCCAACGATCAGGTCGAGGAGAAGGACGGGGCGTTCTTCCACAAGAAAACAGGCGAGGAGCTGACCGAGTTCTCCGCCAAAATGTCGAAGTCCCTGAAGAACGTCGTCAATCCGGACGAGATCATCGCCCGCTATGGCGCGGACGCCTTTCGTCTCTACGAAATGTTCATGGGGCCGTTGACGGCTGGCAAGCCCTGGCAGACGAAGGGCGTGGACGGGGTGTACCGCTTTTTGCACCGGGCGTGGAAGATGATTGTCGGCGTCGATGGCGAATTGTCCGAGGCGGTGGCCGATGCCCCGATGAGCCCGGAGCTGGAGCGTGTGCTGCATCAGACCATCAAGAAACTGGACGAGGACACGAACTCGCTGGACTTCAATACGGGCATCAGTCAGATGATGATCTTCGTCAACGAGTTCAGCAGAGCGAAGGTGCGTAGCCGGGAGGCCATGGAGGCGTTCGTGCTGTTGCTCGCCCCCTATGCCCCCCACATTGGCGAGGAGCTGTGGCAAGTTCTGGGGCACGAGGACACGCTCGTCTACGAGCCCTTTCCCAGCTACGACGAGGCCAAGACAAAGGCGGACGAAAAGGAGATTCTCGTCCAGGTTCTGGGCAAGCCGAAGGCACGTCTGATGATGCCCGCCGACGCGGACCCCAAGGCCATGGAGGAAATTGCCATGGCGAATGCCGAGGTGAAGGCCGCGATTGAGGGCAAGCGTGTGATCAAAGTGATCGCGGTGCCGGGCCGACTGGTGAACATTGTCGCGAAATAGCGCCGCGCATGGATCGCCCTCCGCCAATCCGCAGGGCGCCCCACGCGTCTCGTCACTGTAGTCTCTTTTGCAGCCGTACCGCACGGGACAGAACCACGAATGGACACGAATGAACACGAATTGGTTCTAAGGGAAGAGGTCTTTGATGTTGTGGGCTGTGCCATGGAGGTCCTGAATGGGCTGGGGCACGGTCTGTTGGAGAAACCCTACGAAAATGCTTTGGTAGTTGAGTTTGGGTTGAAGAACATCGAGGTACGACAGCAGGCGCGATACGAATGACAACGAACCATTCGTGTTCATTCGTGTTCATTCGTGGTTCTGTCTTGTGTGAACGGGTAGCCTTGGTCTGTAAACAGGATTGGTACGCATGACGGATTCGACCGATAGCATGCTGGACGTGGGCGAGTTGGCGGACTGCTTTCGCCGCATGCTCGCGATTCGCATCTTCGAGGAGGCGCTCAGCGACCTCTTCGGGAAGAACCAATTGGGGGGAACCTCCCATTTCTGCATTGGCCAGGAGGCATGCGCCGTGGGTGTGGTGTCCGCGTTGCGCAAGACCGACTGGCTGGTGTCGAACCATCGTGGACACGGGCATCTGCTGGCTCGCGGGCTTGACCCGGAGCGGGTGATGGCCGAGCTGATGGGCCGTGTGAACGGCTACTGCGGTGGTCGCGGCGGCTCGCAGCACATGTGCTCGATGGAGCATTGTTTTTTAGGCACCAACGGCATTACCGCTGGAGGCATTCCCATCGGCACGGGCGCCGCGCTCGCGCTGCGCCAGCGCAAGAGCGACGACATCGCGGTGGTGTTCTTCGGCGACGGTGCAGGCAACCAGGGCGCCTTCCACGAGGCGCTGAACATGGCTGGGGTCTGGAAGTTGCCGGTGCTGTACGTCTGCGAGAACAATGGCTATGGGATGAGCAATCCCATGACTGGATCGACTGCCGTGCCACAAGTTTCCGATCGCGCGGCCGCCTACTCAATGCCCGGACTAGTCTGTGACGGCATGGATCTGCTGGAGGTGCGCAGACGGACCGCCGAGCTGGCCAAATCCGTGCGCGCAGGGAAGGGACCCGCTCTGCTCGAATTGATGACCTATCGGTATTGCGGGCACTCCAAGAACGATCCACGTGTCTACCGGACGCGGGAGGAGGAGAGCGAATGGGACGCCAAGGATTGCATTGAACGTGTCGCCACCGCTCTCCGCGAGGCGGGTATTGCCGATGAACAGATCGACGCCATCCGCGCCGAGGAGGCGGAACGCATGCAGATTATTGTCCAGAGATGCCTCGCCGCTCCCTACGGAGACCGCGAGCACGCGTTGGGAGGTGTGTATGCCTGAGAATGACAAAAACCAGTCGATTTTCTATTCCAAGGCCATCAATGAGGCGTTGGACGAAGAGTTGGCCCGTGATCCGTCCGTGTTGCTCATGGGAGAGGACATTGGGGTGTATGGAGGTGCCTTTGGCGTCACCAAGGGTCTTCACGAGAAATACGGTGCGGAACGCGTCCTGGAGACGCCCATTTCCGAAAATGGTTTCATGGGTGTGGCGGTGGGCGCGGCCATGATGGGTCTGAAGCCGGTTGTCGAGATCATGTTCATGG
>JAGLDW010001141.1 GCA_023145395.1 Lentisphaeria bacterium
AGTGCGGGCAACGCCTGACTTGTAGCCTCCAACTGCGCGTTTCCACCGCTCTCGTGGAAAGCAGCAACCGTGCTCATCCCGAAGAGATCCCACGACGAGGCGATCCCTCCCGCGAACACGACGTGCGACGCTTTCGATTCGGCGAGATACGTCGCCAATCCAACTCCGAGATGATGTCCGAACTGCTCGAATGCCGAACGCGCATGGGCATCTCCACTCCGCGCACGCTCCGCAATGGTCTTGACATCGACTTCCTCTCCAGATGGAGCCTTGTAGCTTGATCGCAACGCTTCGGAGGACACATAATCCTCGATGATTCCTCTGCCGTAGGGCATCGACCAAAGTTCGTGAGTGGAGGCAGGATCGACCGGGATGCCGTCTTGGAGCAGAGCCGACCCGACACCCGTGCCGAGCGTGATTACCACCATGGAGCCCGGCGGACTTGACATCGCACTCCACACCCCAACTGCAGCCGCGTCGGCATCGTTGAAGAACTGGGGAGTTGTACCGATGGCGTCACGGATCGGAGGCACCAGTGGTACTCCGTACAAGTGCTTGAACTTGTGGCGCATGAGGGAGACTCCGCCCACGTAGTCGAACGGGGCGGGGACACACACGACTGCTCCAGTCGACACGTCTGAATCGGGGATGGCGGCCCGCAGCGTCTCAACCACTGCGAGTACGATTTCGCTGGCTGATCCCGACACCGGGCTTCGTCGCTCGACCACGCGTCCGACGCTGCGCTCGCTCAGAACCACCTCTGCAGCGGCCATGGACGTGCCTCCAACGTCGAGAACAGTGAAACGAGCAACGCCCGTCGAATCACGTGGCTCATGTCCCAAACGCCCGTCGAAACTACGCTTCACGTCGACGCATCTCCGTACTCCCAGTCTTGTCGTTGTGTCGCCATCGCATTCGCACACTATATGTTATCGTTCACATGCGTGAGACCGAGGACGCCTACGCAAAGCGAAGAGCCAGCCATCGACGGTATTGTCGAGCACATGGTTGAGCAATCAAAGGGCTCTGAAGTCGGCCCCACAGCCGCAGCGCAAACTGAACGACGGCCTCGAAAGAGTCCCACGATGCAAGACGTGGCCAATCGCGCCAACGTCAGTGCGATGACCGTGTCGAGGGTCCTCAACGGCCTTCCGGGCGTATCACCAGCCACCGCCCATGCCGTCACAACCGCCGCCGAAGCGATTGGGTATCGCAAGAACGAACTCGCCAGGAGCCTCAGGCCGGGGCAACAATCGAAGACGATTGCTCTAGTCATTGGCGATATCTCCAACCCCTACTACGGCGTCATGGCACAGGCAATCGAGACCGAGGCTCGAAACGCAGGATTCGCTCTCGTGATAATGAGCACGAACGAAGAACCAGCCGCTGAACGCTCCCGAATCAACGACCTTCTCGCTCGCCGCGTTGACGGAGTGATCCTGGTCACCTGCGACGCTAGCCACCAATACTTGGCCAGAGACCTTGAATCCGGGGTGGCGATTGTCTTCGTGGATCGGCCCCCACAGGATTTGAAGGCTGACACGGTCCTGGCAAACGATCGAATTGGGGGACATGCGGCAACGGAAGAGCTTCTTCTCCGCGGCCACACCAGCATCGGATATCTCGGCGACTACGACCACGTCCACACGGCAACCGAGCGGCTCGCGGGGTTCTTCGATGCGATGAAGGAATCGGCCATCGAACCACGCTTCGTTCAGATGGGTGTCCACACGCGAGGCGTGGCGGAACGCGTGGTTCGCGGATGGCTCAATGCCAACCAACCGCCCACCGCGCTCGTCGCCGGAAACAACCTCATCGCCTCAGGCGCGCAAGCTGCGGTGTCGTCGATGGCCGTGGACACTGAACTCGTTGGCTTCGATTTCCTTCCAGATTCGAAGCTTCGCATACGCATTGGGCACGACGTGGCTGCCCTCGGCGCGCGCGCTGCTGAACGCTTGTTCGAGCAAATGGCCGGTGTCGATCGGGAACCGACGACTGACGTGTTTCCGTTGCAGATCTCGCGGCTAGTCGACGGCGTGACGTGACTCAATTCGAGCTTGTGAACCGCCACCCTCGTCTTCGCTCGCTGCCCATACAGATGAAGTCCCGTGGTCTGCGCGACGAGTTGGTTGAAACGCTCGGCTGGTGTGTCCC
>JAGLDW010001142.1 GCA_023145395.1 Lentisphaeria bacterium
CGCGCATGATTTTCATTTCTGACATTTCGCTTGAAGAGTGGGACTACACGCTGCGTTTCAACCTTACCTCGCAGTTCCTCTGCTCACGTGCGCTCATTCGCTATTGGGAGAGCTCGGGCAGGGAGGGAAACATCGTGAACTCCGCCTCTCTCGCGGCAATGGTCCCGTACAAGACGTCTGTGGCCTATGGAGCGGCGAAGGCCGGCGTGATGAACATGACACAGACGCTTGGCAACATGTATGGAAAGTGTGGCATACGTGTGAACTGCATCGCGCCCGGACACGTGAAGACGCCCATCACGGACGAGGTGTACAGGGGGCGTGAAGAGGTCCGCGCCGCTCAGGACCGCATCATTCCACTGGGCCGCTACGGTGCTCCTCAGGAGTTCGGCAAGGTAGCTGCCTTCCTGGCTTCGGACGCGTCAAGCTACGTGACAGGCCAGACGCTGCTCGTGGGCGGCGGGATGCACTACTTCCTCACCGAGCTACCCTGACCGGACTGCCGCACTAGGGCAGCGCGTAGAGCACCGCCATCGAGATGCTGATGGCAAGAGTGAGGATCAGACAGATCCTGAATCCACCAGGCGCGCTCGCGTAGCCTGCGTACAGGAACAGTGGCACCAGGAAGAGGGGGACTACGTCCTGTGGCTTCCCGAGCACGCTGCGGAACAGCACTGCAATCCCCAGTACCAGAACGGCAGTGACCAGGCTTGCCTTGATCTCGTTTCTCATATACACACCTCCCTGTGCAGACCCTTCGCTACATCGCGAGAGCGGACTCCATCTCACTCCTCGCCGACTCATCGGTTTCCATTGCGAACGCCTTCTCGATGGCGGCGCGTGCTTCCTCACCGCCCAACCTGTCGAGCGCCCACGCTGAATAGCCTCGTACGAGTGGCTCCGGGTCCTCCAGTGCCTGTGCGAGGTACGGTACGTGCGAGCGGTCGCCGCTGTTGCCCATGGCGATGGCCGCGTTGCGCTGAAAGTACTTCTTGCCGCGAATGTAGTTGTACATGACCGGTCGCAGGGCTTCCTCGTAGTATTCATCGGTGAGCAGCAGCACCTTGCGCAGGTCGAACTCGGCGGCGATGCGGGCGAGGAACTCGTTCACAGGCGGATTCGCCCTCAGCTTTCGCTGGTTACGGGGACACACTTCCTGGCAGATATCGCAGCCGTGTATCCATGAACCCATCTGGGTACGTATCTCAGGTGGGATGTGGCTTGAAGTTGATGGGGCGTAGTCATCCTGAGACATGAAGCAGTTGTAGGCGATGCACTTGCGTGGATTCAGCTTGAATGGTTCGAGGGCACCCGTGGGACAGGCGTCGATGCAGAGGCGGCAGCCTTCCGGACAGGGGGCCTCTA
>JAGLDW010001143.1 GCA_023145395.1 Lentisphaeria bacterium
GTCGATGGCTACAGCCGCGGGATCCACATGCACTACGATGCCAACGCCATCGTCAAGTTCTACGCGGATGGGGAAGACTGGCTCGTCGATGGCGACTACCTGGTGCGCAATACAACCGACCACTCCATGCTCTCGCTCACCCGCGATGGACGCTGCGACCGGGCGGAACCCGCATTCGCCTCGCTGGACACGGGCGCCGATCGACCGGGGCTCGCCATGACCAGAACCACCGTTCACGACTACATGGATGCCGACTGGGATCGGAATATCTGCTGGCTGAAGGGCAGAGCCGTGGTGGTGCTGGACCGGGTCACTGCGCGCAGGCCGGGTCTGTTCAAGGCCGAGTGCGTCTGGAAGATGCTCGACCGTGGCGAACTGGCACACAATCCTCGTGGCTTCACTCTCACCCGTTCCCCCGGCGTGCCCCTCAGCATCGTCCGGGATCCGGCTCCGGGCATCCCCTCTGCCGTCCGGTTCGGGGACAGCACGAGTCGCATGGATTTCGTCGTCGATCTCCAGGCGGGCACCTACCAGCTTGGTGCAATGGCGAAGGCCGAGACCAAGGGCTCCGACAGCTTCTGGCTTGTGGTGGACGGGGGAGAGCCAGCGGCCTGTCATCTTCGGCGTGATCGATTCGACCGATTCTATGGCAGCGGAGTGAGCCCGAAATCCGGTGCCATGCCAACCATCGACATTGCGAAGGACGGCAAGCACGTGGTGACGGTGACACTTCGCGAACGGCCCGGAGCATTGTTGAACAGGATCGAGTTCCTTCGCACGGACGGGACTCTCGCGGTAGGCGTCGATGCCGAAACCGCAATGCTGTCGCCCGACGACCTGCTGAAACGTCTGCCGGACCGCGTCTTCTCGCTCCAGGGCGATGGTGCCAGTCGTATGTCCTTCAGCCGCCGCCTGAATCATAAGCGCATTCCCATTCTCTATGCGCACCAGAAGTTCTCTGGTCAGCTTTCCGAGGCGGGGTCTCTCGTCAATCAGACGGTCTTTGCGGGTGGTCGCTCGGATCAGCCCCAGGCCGTGGACATTCGACGCATCTCGCCGGAGACGGCGCTGGTGCTTCTGGATGGTCAGGCGGAGGGGTTGTTCAGCATCGAGCCTGCGACTGTGCCGCTCCCCTCCGCGCTTGGCTACGATGCGAAGCTGCTGTGCCTGACCCGCGATCGGCTGACTCTGTCTGGTGTGACCCGCCTTCTCGGCAAACCGACGGACGGCGCGGATGTCTGCGATATCGACCTGAAATCGGGCGAGTCGCTGCTCACGATCGGAATTCGGGCCGCGCCGCCGCAGCAAACACCGGGTCTGGGGCGAACCACTGTTGTCCCCGCTGATCTGCTCGGCGAACTCCGCGCTGTCGCAGTTCGACTCCTAAATGATGTGCCTGCCCCACCTGTGGTTGCGGGATCCGCAGCGCAGAGCGATGTGCCGGCGCTTCGCGTTTTGGCGACGGTGACCCCGACAGTCCTCCACGATCAACCCCAGCCGGTGTTCGAAATGATCGCCACTGATATCGACAAGGATGGAAACGAGGAAGTGCTTGCACTGCGGGGGAGGTTTCTCACCTGCCTGCGACGCGATGGCACCGTGGCCTGGGAGTTCGATGGTACGGACGAACTCTACGCCGCGTATGCCTACGACATGGATGGGGATGGCGTGAAGGAAGTGTTCTGCGGGGGCAAGAGCAAACGCCTCTACGTGTTGAACGCGGAGGGAAAACTGCTTCGCGATCATGAGATCGAGACCTACTGGCGCGTGTCGAGAACGACCATTCACGAACCGCGTCTCGATGATGTGCTAGTCCGTGATTTCGACGGTGACGGACGTTGGGAAGCCGTGCTCGGGACTGTGGACGGCTTCACGCAACTCATCAACGACAAATTCGAGCAGGTCTGGATCGATGGCGAGACGAATCATGGCACGACCGAAATGCAGGTGGTCGATCTCGACGGTGACGGTGTCGAGGAGGTGGCCGTGGGCAATCGGTACGGGAAGCTGCGGGTCTACAGAATTCGCGATGGCAAGCTCGTAGGCAGTCTGAACAGCGAGCTGGGCGATGTACAGCTTGTCGCGGCGGATTTGGATGGGGATGGCAAGGTGGAACTACTCAACGCTTCCAGCACGGGCGCGATGAAGTGCGGACATAGCAGAAGGAAGGTGTTGTGGGAGTTCCCCAATCATGGCTACACGGTCCGAGATATGCTTTGTGCGGACTTCGCAGAGACACCTGGCTTGGAGACGGTCATTGTGGCGGACACCGAGTTCGCCTATCTCATTGACGCCGAGGGGACGGAGCTGGCACACCGTGATCTTGGTGCCGAGCCCTGCAACGTCGCGCTGCT
>JAGLDW010001144.1 GCA_023145395.1 Lentisphaeria bacterium
GCGGTTGAGGGCAACCGCCCTCCAGTGCTTCAGAGCTCACGCGCTTGTCCACGAGTGTGTGAATATTGGGAGAATTGCACTCGTTCTGGACGAATCCCTGTGGAAGCGTTCTGAGTCGCACTCCACAGTATCCCGAGCAATTGAAGCGCGATAGATCTTGAGAATCAGAGCATGAATTGATCAGGAAGGAGCAGGGGAAAGAGGCGAAATGAACTACAAGAAGCTGTTTATTGGCGAAGCACTAGGCACATTCGTGCTGGTGTTGTTCGGTTGCGGGTCCGTTGCGGTTTCCGTGTTGTTCGACGCACATCAGGGGCTGATGCAGGTGGCGTTGGCATGGGGTGTCGGCGTGTCCCTCGCGATCTATCTGACCCGGCACCTGTCATGCGCTCATCTCAATCCTGCCGTGAGTGTGGCCATGGTGCTGGGCCGACGGATGTCCCCTCGGAAGCTGCCCGTCTATCTCGTCGCCCAGTTTGCGGGCGCCGTCCTCGCCGCTTTGGCATTGTACGCGCTGTTTTCCCCATCCATCGCACAGTACGAAAGTGCTCATGGCATCGTCCGAGGCACGGCGGAGTCGGTGAAAACCGCAATGATGTTCGGTGAATACTACCCCAGTCCCGGCAGCACGGCTGTAGTTCCCCTGCCATTGGCCATGGGGGCGGAGGCATTTGGTACTTTCCTGCTGACCTTGATGATTTTCGCTCTGACGGAAGGATGCAATGTGGGACGTCCCGACGAGGCTTTGGCACCTGTGTTCATCGGGCTGACAGTCACCTCGATTATCTGCCTCATTGCGCCGCTGACGCAGGCCGGGCTCAACCCCGCACGCGATTTGGGCCCCCGGATGGTAGCTTGGGCCATGGGATGGGGATCCGCCGCGTTTCCGGACCGGGTCGGAGGCTTTTTCCATGTCTATGTCCTGGCGCCTTTGCTGGGCAGCATGATCGCCGCCACCTTCTTCGTCCGCGTGCTGGAGCCGGTCATGGGGCGCCAATCCATCCAGTGTGACTGTCAGGATGACCCGGCAAAGTGAAACCTGAACTACGGTGAAGGAGTGGATGAGCTCCCTCCAGAACCAAGACACGGCGAAAGGACAGCCATGAAGACGACACGACTTATCTTGGTGGGTGGGTTTCTTGGAGCGGGAAAGACGACATTGCTTTGGGAGGGTGCCCAGAGACTCGCGGACCGCGGACAGCGCATTGGACTGATCACCAACGACCAGGCGCCCGAACTCGTGGACACCGCATTTCTTTCCCGCGACCATGTCGCAGTTGCAGAAGTCAGCGGCAGTTGTTTCTGCTGCAATTTCCAGGGTTTGCTTGATGCCTTGCACACAGTCCGGACCGCAGCGCAAGCCGATGTGCTCATTGCTGAGCCCGTGGGCAGTTGCACTGACCTCTCGGCAACCATTGTGCAACCCCTCAAGGACCGCCTGAGCCACGAACTCGTGATTGCCCCCTTGTCGGTGATGGCCGACCCCGTGCGCCTCGCGGACATTCTGGACGGAGGGACGGCGGAGCTGCATCCCAGCGCCGCCTACATCTTCCGCAAGCAGCTTGAAGAGGCGGACATCATTGTGATTAGCAAGACAGATCAGCTGACACCATCCGAATTGATCGCCCTGAAGGCGAGAATGGCTGAGGCGTACCCGGACGCCGATCTGTTCTCGTTGAGTGCGGAGACGGGAGAAGGGCTGGACGAGTGGCTGGACGCGGTGACGACGCAATCCAATGGAGGACAGCATCTCGTCGAGATGGACTACGACATCTACGCGGAAGGGGAGGCAGTGCTCGGCTGGCTGAATGCCGCCTTCACGCTCAATGGCGACATGACGGACTGGAACGCATTTGCAGAGAGCCTGATGACAAGTTTGGGGCAGCAGTTCGACAGCATGGGTGCCTCAGTCGGCCACGTCAAGATCCTCATGAAATCGGACGATGCCTTCCTGATTGGCAATCTCACCGGCAAGATCGACACACTCGGCATACGTGGCACGATTCAGACCGCGTCCGAAGTGCAGTTGATCCTCAATGCGCGTGTTCAAATGTCACCGGAAGCCCTGGAGAAAGTGGTTCGCGAGGCATTGGATTCGACTTGCGGGGAGCACATTCTCGCCACTCCCAAAGCATGGCGTTGTCTGAGTCCTGGTCGACCGAATCCAACTCATCGCTATGACCATGTTGTGAAGTCTGTGGAGGGCTAGCGCGTACTTGCCAATCCGAAGCCGCTCGCGGTATGAGCGATCAAGAGAGGCTGTTCGATCGTTGCTATTCTGGATCAGGCTGAGACCACCCAGGTGGTTCGAAGCCCCACCGGGGAGGGCAGAACAGAGCATGCCAGAGCCAGAGGCGGGTGTACATGGCAGTCTTGTCGCGGAACTTGGGATGCCCGAGCGTCGCGAGTGCCAGCAATGAGTGCAGGAGAAGATCCAGTGTCAGGCGCAGCCACAGTCCGGTGAAAAGAACTCCGAGTGGAAATATGCCTGCGTGTTTCCGAAAATAGCGGTAGCGGGAGGAGTAGAACTGGACGCGTGCGCGGGCGGGCCGCCGATTGGCCGTCTCTCCCTGGACGTGGACTACTTCGGCTGAAGGCACATAGAGCACATGCTTGCCGACTTGGTTGACGCGGGTGCACCAGTCGGTCTCCTCCATGAAAAAGAAGAATCTCTCATCCAGGAATCCGATGTCGTGGACACGCTTCATGTGCACGGCCATGCACGCGCCGACGAGCCCTGGGACAGTGCTTGTGCGATCGTCGGGCACATGCATGAGGTAGCGCGGCAGACTGCGGTTGACCAGTTCCCAGAAAACCTGCGGTTTGGGCACAGCGGCAGGTTGGACCGAGTGGTCCAGGCGCAGGAGTTTCGGGGTCGCGAGCACGGCTAGAGGATCCTGGTCCAGCGCGTCGGCCAAGCGATCGAGCGTGTTGCTCTCGAAGACGAGGTCCGTGTTGAGCACAAATGCGTGGGGTTCGCGGACACGCCGCAGACCAGCATTGGCGGCTCGGGCAAAGCCGCAGTTCTCTCCCATTGGAACCACTTCAGCTTCCGGAAGATCTCGTGCGAACTTTTCGAGGGAGTCGTCTGTGGATCCGTTGTCCACGATGAGAATCCGCATTCTCTCGGGATGGGCGGCATGCGCCTTGGCGGTGCGCACGGCCTCAAGGGTCATGCATCCAGTGTTCCAGTTAATGAAAATCAGTGCTTTGTCGTAGGTGCCTATCATGATTGCTGCCGTGTGCCGCTGCCTAGGGCTCCTGGTTTTCCGCATGGTGTTGGAGTGCGCGGGCCCAGTAGTCGTCGAGCAGTTCGATCTCGAACTCAGCCAC
>JAGLDW010001145.1 GCA_023145395.1 Lentisphaeria bacterium
GTTCGATCTCGAACTCAGCCACCATGTCTGTGATGCTCATGTCATCGCGATTGCAGGTCAGGAGAACGCAGCCGAGGTGTCCCGGATCCTCGACTGTCACGCCACGCCCGTACTTTTTCTTCATGGCTTGGAACTTGCCGCGATTGTAGTCGAGATGGGCGAGTGTGCAATCGAGATTGATTGTGGAGGTCACGTGATTGTGGTAGTTGGTGCTGCAGGCTTTCAATTCCCCGAGGGGATCAATCACCGTGCACTGGTCCCCGCAGATCGATCCGACGAAATGAGCTCGGCAACTGTAGGCCCAGTGGCTCTGCATGATTCCGCCGTGGTACATGCTGCAAAAGACGATCAGGTCGGGTTTCTGGGTGATGTACTTCTCGCGAAGAGGGTCGAAATTGAGATCAAAGCAGATGGCGCAGGCGAGTTTTCCAAAATCGGTCTCGATGACCTCTGCATCCTTGCCGCAGAGAATTCCCGCTCTTGTGGTCTCCTCGACCACGACATGGTTCTTGTT
The DNA here is from genome assembly GCA_023145395.1 of Lentisphaeria bacterium. Taxonomy (GTDB): domain Bacteria; phylum Verrucomicrobiota; class Lentisphaeria; order Oligosphaerales; family Lenti-02; genus JAGLDW01. Next base: position 515 of record JAGLDW010001145.1, read on the forward strand.
GTAGATGCCGACGACCTCCCCCTTGCGGTCGATGATCTGAGTGGAGTTTCGCCACGTTCCGTCGGGCATGTCGCGCGACGCCGAGTAGGCGATATAGCATGCATTTTCGCTGGCTATTCTCGAGAAGAAATCGCGGATGCGGTTTCCGCGGACGCGGTAGTATTCGAGTCTGCGCTCCAAGGACATTCCGGAATAGCGGTCACAGGCTTCAGGCACGACGATGAGGTCGGGTCTGTCCGGAAGAACCGCAGCGCATTGCGCGGTCCAGTGCGCCTCCATTCTCTCAAGCAGCGTATCGAATGGCTCCTCCGCCCCGCCTGGTAGAGATCCTGGGCCGAGGGAACAGACTGTCACATAGTTCGACATGGGATGCATACTCCGTTTTCAAGGTTGTGATACGAGCGAGCGGAATAGCGGAAAGATAGTGCTTTGAGGGAAGCCTGCGAACCTGTCACAGGGATTTTGGGATGCTCGTGAGGGCACGCGAGTGCCAAAGAAGTACGAAAATCACCATGTAGGACTTGCACAACGCGCCACGAGCATCCTATATTACAACCGCCCACAGTGGCCTGAGAGTAGAAACGACGGCGAGACGATATGTTGGGATGTGGCAGCGTCGAACCGGTATGTCAACCGTGTCATGCGCGCGTGAAAGGTTTGGGTTGATACAATGCTGAACATGAAAAAGTCGATGATGATTCTGATGGTCGCGTCCGCGTTTTCCTTTGGGGAAGCACGGGCCGCCGATATTGATCCGATGAACATGTTCTTCGTGAAAGCGGAGTTGTACGTGTGGAACCGGTTCGCGGATTTCTGCGAGATGGTTCGTTTTGGTGCGGGTGTTGGCCCGTCGATTGGTGTGGAAGTCGCCGCCACGGAATATATCCAGCTGGGCGCCTATGCCGCCAATGAGAAGGGCGTGACATTTCCCGGAGTGCCAGTGCCATTTGTTCCCTTCATTCTCCCCCTCCCTCCTCTGTGGCTGGTGCCATATTTTGAGGATGAGGTGGTCCACCAGACACATAGTGGAAACTATGCGACTGCATCGTTTGGTCCCTGGCGGAAAGAGACGAGCCTGGTGGCGTCGGAGCGGTTTGAGCGGGACCCCTACAATGTGCGCGCCCAGCTTGGTTTGGGAATCGTGCATGGATACGTGAGCGTCGAGTCAAAGGAAGTGGCTGATTTTTTCACTGGGATTCCGGACATTCTTCAGCTTGTCGGAATCAACAATCTCGGCACGGACTTGTGTCAGGACGATGCGAAACTTGATCCCACCGCAGTCCGCGAACCAGCAAATCAGCTAGGGCGCGGAATTGCGAATGTACTTGTCGGTGTCTTGGAAGTGCCCACCACCATGATGCGCGTTGGCAAGGAACAGGGGGATTTTGCGGGAGCGACGGCAGGTCTTGCACATGGCGTCTGGCGGTTTGCGGTCAGGGAAGTTGTGGGTGTTTTCGAGGTTATCACGTTCCCGTTTGGCTGGGAGCCAATGATTGAACCTGCATATCCTCTCCAACCCGCCAGAGTATCGGACTGGGATCTGAGGAAGCCTGCTTTCATGAGCAAGTATTGATCTTGCAGATAACTTCTAGGGTCGGCCTCCTTCAGGAGGTCGGCCCTTTTTTTTGTCGATTTTTCTCAGGATTGATGGCTGCCTCATGGTGTGGTTGCCGTGCCCGGACCTGTACAGGTCCGAGGAATACAGTGTGTTGAATCTGTTCCTCTTGGGGATGTCATCATGTTCCGATCGGCCTTTTATCTCACTCTTCTGACACTCTGGATGGGCACTGTCTGCGCCGACACGATACTCTCGTCACGGGATCTTGACGGCGACGGGCAAGATGAGTTGATTTTGGAGAATGACTTCCTAGTGGTTGAAGTGATGAGTGGGGTGCCTCCTCCTCCTCCTCCGGTACGCCTGGGTTTCTGGACGCGAACGCTTGGTGGTGAGAAGAAGGCGCACCGGCCCAAGTATACGACACGCTTTGTCTGGGGTGGGTGGATTCGCAACATCACGTTCAAGCCTACAGATCAGCGTTGGTTTGTGGACGCGCCACACAGCCGATCGAGCTGGCAGGGGATTCCCGAGGAGTTTGGCGTGGTAGTTCGCACCCGCGAATTGGCGGACAACGTGTACGAGGCCATCAAGGTGGGCGTGGGTGTTTGCGAGGGCACGGGCTTGTGTTTACGGGGCAGTCTCAAACTAGTGCGCCCAGCCACGACCGAACTGGCGATTAAGAATACTCCGAGGGGAGGGAAGTCGCTTCTTTTCACGCAAACCGTACACACGGAATCCGGGCATGGGTACCGGTATGTCAAGAACCTGACGCTCGAGCCCGGTAGTTCCCGGCTGGTTGTCGTGCGCCAGCTTGAGAACACGGGTGACAAGCCTCTGTCGACCACGTGGTACAGCCATGCCTTCTGGGGACAGGCCGCCAAAGGCAAGGGCTATGATCGCGACAGTTGGAGCACCATCCCGCTTTTCCAGGGAGCACCATCCGGAAATCCGTCCCCCTATCCAGTTGTGGACACGATGCCCTGCCATGTGCCCCATCCCATGAAGGGCTTCTATTGGGGCCCCCTGGATGCAAGTCTTGTCGCAGCGCCTTGGTACGCCTCTGGCAACAGAGCGACGGGGGATTTGTTTCTAAACTACATGTCGGAGGTCCCCGCGTGGTACCGCATGTGGACGCATGCAGACACGTACTCGTGCGAGCCATTTCTCGACATCCAGTTGCAGCCTGGTGAGATGCGCGCATGGACGATGGTCCGTGCTTCTGCCAATGGACTGAGACAGGTGAGAACCGCTTCGAGTCGCGGAGTTCTGCACTGGTCCTTTCTCCCAGGTGAGAAGGGCAAGATTCTGGAGATTTCCTTTCTGCCATTTGCCGTCGAGACAGAGTTGACCGTGACAGGTGTGGCCATTGCGGAGAAGATTGAGGGATCGCAACCGGTTTCCTTCCGCCAGTCACTGCCTCCGTGCAGTCCGATGATGCCAGCGCGGGTTCGATTCCCTCATTCCTGGGATTCCTCCCGCTATCGTCTCCACGTAACCGTTTCGGATGCTGACGGTCCAATACTCGATGTGTCCAGGACCAGTTCAAGCTCCGTTCAGAGAGCTCCGTCCTGGACAGGGAGAGCCGCTGGCGCGAATGCGTTGCTCCTGGGCGCTTGTGGGAAGGATGAGAAAGGAGCGCTAAAACTCACACTGGCCAGTGGTTTCTTGAAGGAGTATCTGGAGCAGGCGGGCTTCCTCGTGACCCTCGCGAATTCGCGCCACGGTCTCATTGAGAGCCAGTTGGCGGAAGCCAGGCTTGTGATTCTCTGCGGGGTTCCGGAGATGCCGCTTGCAGATGTGCGTGCCCTGGAGAATTTTGTCCGGCGAGGAAATGGGTTGCTCGTGACCGGTCCACTCCGCTTGCGGTCCTTCGAGTTTTCCGATCTTCTTCCCGTGACGGGCACCATCGCGGATGTCAATATCAGTGGTCATCGTCTACGGGATGGGACACGCGATTTTATTGGGGCGTCCACTCGCAGATATCATCTACAGATGGGAGAGAGGCATCCGGCGCTCGCAGGCTTGCCACTCTACCCAAAGGCCTTCCAGAATATCGCCCGCCTCCAGACGGTGGTGGTGCGGTCAGGAGCCACAGTTCCCGCCAACTACGCGACGCCCGAGGGCTTGGCACCCGTGGTGGATGCCCCGGCGGTAGTGACTCAGGCGTATGGCAGTGGGCGTGTCGCTCTCACAACCTGCCCTGTGGATTGGGGAAGCCCACCCTCGTGGGTGCTTTGGAGCAGACTTGGGGAGTACCATCAGCAGTTTTTCGCACAGCTGGCGCTATGGTCCTGCAGTCTGGATTCCGAGTAGCTTATACACTGCATCCAGTGAGTGGAATGGACTCGAAGCATCCCGCTTCGGGCAAGCCTCGACTCACTCCACTGTGAACTCGACCCAACCAGAATCGGGGTCGTTGCCGAAAGCGTCAAGACCCGCTTGGATGCGCCAGATGTGGGCACACCTCCGTCCAAGATAGCTTGGGAGGGCGTCGCCGGGGATTTCCAGCTCACCCGTCCATTCGTATTCGCCATTGGCCGCAAGCTGCTGCTCGCCGGCGATGTCCACGCGGATGCTGAACGTCTCCTCCATGAACACCTCATCGTCCAGTGTGGCTTCTGGATGCATCTCAGCTTCCATCTGCGTGATGCGCTGCCGCATGGCCTCCGCCTCTACGAGGACTTCCTCGCAACCACGCACGAGAAGATAGACCGCACTGATCTTGAGTTCGCTTTCACCCACTTTCGCCCGAACGACTACGGGGGCGCGCTCGCCGACGAGTGCCTTCCCCACTTCAACGGTCACCTCCGCACCACTGCCGGAAATAATTCGTCTGACACTCTTGAGTTTGTCTAGAAGCCCCATGCTCATTCTCCTGTTTGTCTGGTGCGGAACACAATCAGAGCTGAAAATCATTCCTGCTGGTCGAGGATGGGAGCGAAATCGTCGCGTTGGAGTCCCAGTTCCCCGAGGAAGGGAGCAAGCTTGTGGACCTGCCCGATGCCTTTCAGGGAATGGGCGTCGCTGGCGAGGTGGAAGACACAGCCGCACTGTTTTGCGAGCGAGAGGATACGGAGGAAGGTTTCGTCGTGAAGTCCGTCTGCCTTCTGGCCTCGTGTGCTTGGAAAGAATGCCGTGGTGATTTCGATGCTGACCGTGTGTTCTGCGGCCCGATCGAAGCACGCCCGGAAATCGTGGTCGGGTATGAACCCGAGGATTTCATCTGCGCGGTCGAGGTGTCCGCAAGGTAGGAAGGGATGCGCGATTCCGTCGGCGAGATTCAGGTCGAGCACTTCCTGGAAGCGGTGAACCATGAGCGCGGCGATGTCCGTAGATTCGGTGACTCCGTCCGGTAGCACAAACCCCCGCATGTGCAGGTGCGACATAGGCAGAAGCACCCAGTCGAAGAGTGATTTTGTCTTTGGTGACAGGCCGACCTTTCCGTTTCCAGCATACTCGCTTTCGCAGCCCACGAGTGCTCTGACATCCCCTGTCTCCGGGGGGATTTGCTTGCGGATCTGCAGAACATGATCGACGTCCTGCGGTTTGTACCAGGAGGAGGCGCCGGGGCAGGCACCGTCCCAAAGGTGATCAGTAAAGGCGATGGTTCGCAACCCCTGCTGAGCTGCACGGGCGAGAATGTTCTCAGGTGTTGCCTGCGGATCGGAGCAGCAGGCCGAAAGTGTCGTATGCACGTGGAGATCATGATCGATAAGTTCTTCAGGTCTCATTTTCATTCCTCTTATTTTGTCGGACGCCATTCCTACGCGTCGTCCATGCTGCCACTGGTCGGTGCTGGGATTTTCCGCGATTGTAGGCGAACCATGCCTCCCCTTCATCCAGGAACACATGCCACACGCGGAGGCGCGTCGTGTCCGCCGTGTCCGTGTCATCCCATAGCTTCTCTGCGTGAATGGGCACAGAATGCTTCCACACCGAGGCATCGCAGATACCATGGGTGGGGCTGAACCCGCGGCCCATCCAGCCCATGCGTAGTTCGTCCCTCAGGTCTTCGTGTCCCTCGGCCAGGGTGAAGAGGCTCTGAAAACGCTTCTCAAGAGCGCGTGGCTGCATTTCTGGAGAGGTGCATTCGTGCCAGCGAAGAAGGTGTGCCAGGTCGGCGATTTGCCTGACAAGGAGGATGAAGGCAATGCGCAGAGAGGACTCGTTGTAGTATTCGTCAAGGAGGCGCGACAGTCGTTTCGCCTGCAGGACTTCCGTAGCCATCATGGTATCGGTCCGCAGGATCTCGTAGGGCGTGACCGGAGAGGAGACGAGCCCGAGGACTTCCTTCTGCTCATCCAGAGGCGTTCCCGGGAGTACTTTCAGGACCTCAAGCTGAATTTCATCCGGTGCGGCTTGAAGCATTGTCAGCACATCCTGCAACACGTGTTGCCAAGTTTGGCCGGGAAGTCCCGCGATGAGGTCCGTATGGGTCTGCACCCCCGGTAGAGAGGTCAGAAACGCGAGCCCTTCAAGCGCCTTGTTGGCAGACTGTCCCCTATGGACCGAATGCAGCACTTGTTCCTCCGTGCATTGGATGCCGATCTCAAGATGAAGTTTTCCAGGTGCGAACTCCGCAAGCTCCCGTTGCTCCCGTGGAGTGAGGAATTCAGGATGGATCTCAAGATGGAACCGCGTGTCTGGAAACTGTGTTCGGAACAGTCTCAGCAGAGAGCAGGAACGATCGGGGACAAGATTGAAAGTACGGTCTAGAACGCGGATCTCCCGGATGCCTGTGGCGCACAATTCTCGAAGCTCTCCCTCGACGTCCTCGAGCGGGCGGTTCCGCACGGGAAGATCGCCACAGCTGGTGCAGAACATGCATTTTCCGGGGCATCCCCGTGCAGTTTCGAGTATGGCGAACGGCCCCGCCGTCTTGAAGAAAGGGTCTTTGCCGAGGGGCGTCTGACAGGCGAAAGGATTCTCCGCCTTCTCGGCGTATCCGTTGTCCACATAGGTTCCCTGTGGCGTTTGCAGGCAGAACCCGGACAGGCGGGTACAATCCTCCCCGCGAATACGGGCTTGCAGGAGTGCAGGCAGCGCGAGATCCCCCTCGCCTCTGACTGCTGCATCGACTCCGCAGGCACCGGCGACGAGGTCTCGGTTGTCGCCGAGACATTCCGGCCCGCCCACGACGACGAAGCAGTCCGGGTAGAGCTTCTTGGCGCGCACCAGCACATCCAGCACGGTGCGTCGAGTGAAGAGGTAGAGTGTGGCAAGCACCACGTCTGGCCGGAGATCAACGATCCGGCAGGCGGTGTGGGCGGGATCTGTCTTCAGCGAGTGTGGCACGACGTGCCATTCACAGGGCAGGGACTCACAGGAGCGATGAAGAATGGGTAGAGCGAGAGAGGAGTGGGAGTGGGATGCATTGACATCCAGCCAGACAATCCGCAGCATTGCAGCACCTCTTTCCGCCAACGGTGCTTGGGCCGTCCGGGTCAGGCCATCCAGAAGAGGAGCGGTTCCGCGCCGGGATAGTCCTGTTGGCACCCGATGCAGATGGCGCCACTTCCCTTGAGGAACACCTCTCCCTCTTGAATATAGGTTTCATCCCCTGTCTGGTTGTAGACAAAGGTTCCGTTCGAACTGGTGTCAATGAGCACGATGGCGCCGTTTCTGTATTCGACTCTAGCGTGGTAGCGCGAAGCTGTGTCCACAGTGACCACGACTTCGTTATCCCCGTTTCTGCCAATCCGCAACACTGTACTCTTGTCATCGACAACAAGAACATTTTCACGCCAGATCGCACAGAACCGCACAGGGCCTGTACTTCCGGACTTGCTATCCGCGGCTGCGTCCGCCATTGCCTTGCTGGCGGCAGTGGGCATTTTCGTGGCCCCGGAGGACTTCGCCTTGCCCTTTCGCTGGCCAACGCGCCTAAGCAGAACATGCCGAGTCTGCTTTGACCCAATGTCCTTTGTGTGCGGATGTTCGCCTTCTGCCTCCGCTTCCTCCCCAGCCTCATGCCCCTGTTCCTTGCTAGCGGGGGGGGCCTGGTGGGAAGGTTGCGCCATTTTTATTGCGCCGGGCGTCGATGGCGTTTCTGAGGATGCCCCATGCCAATCGACTTCATAGAGAACGGTTTTGAGACGTCCCTCCATCCTCTCGGCATCCTTAAGGTGCTCAAATCTCGCTTGCATGCCTGCGTCCGCTTCAGCGAGGATGGCCTCCGTGGCGACGATTTGCCCGGGTACGGCAATGGTGACCATACGCGAGGTGGTTGTCACCGCTTCACCCGTGCAACTTCCCCCTCTGAGCTTGACTGAGCCGGCGTGGAGGCCCATGCGCAAGGTCTGGGGGGTTTTGGTGCCGAAGTTGTGCGCGACGACTCGTTCAAGCATGGCGCAGGAAGCTTGCAGAGCGGCTTGCGTATCGGTGAAGGAGCAGAGGAGCGTTCCTCCGACGGAGCGGATCTTCTCTCCTCCGTATTCCTGGATCACATGTTCGAGTAGCGCGAGGCATTGACCCAGGAACTCGCGTGCCGTCTCTTCACCCTCGGTCTCGCGCAGTTTCGCGAAGGTGGGGATATCAACGAACACCAATGTCAAAACTAAAGTTGATTTCGATTTGCCCACAAGTCTTTCTCATCTCTTCTTCAGTCTAGACACACACTTGTCTACGACGGACCCATCCTCGACACACATTTGACAATCCTAGCTCCAACCGCCTCATAGTCAACTCGAAACATGCTAAAAACATGACTCGGGATGGTTTTCCTGGCACCCATTCTGAAGGGGCACCATCCTATTCGGCATTGCCCTCTTTGGCTTCATCATTTTCATGTGCAGCCGTTTCTGTGGGCGTGTCTTTGTCGGTGGAGTCCGCAGGCGCTTCGCCATCAACTGGAGTCCCAGGCTCCATCTCCTCGCCATTTTCTGCATTCTCGTCATCGCCGTGGCCTGACTTGCCTCTCTCCTCATCCGTGAGAATGGCCACCGTGGAGACGCTGCCGATGACATCGTCTTCGCGCAGGCGCATGACTTTGACGCCCTTCGAGCTGCGACCGAGTGTGCGGATGCCCTCGGTGCTAATGCGTACGATCAAACCCTTCAGCGAGGTGAAGATCAACTCTTGATCCCCTTCGAGCTGGATGGCCTGGATGACGCGGTCGCCCTCGTTCATCTTGATGCTGGTGACTCCCTTTCCGCTGCGCTTTGTCAGCCGGTAGCCGCCACCGGAGATATTCTGGTCAAGTTCGGCAACGCCTTGTCCAAGGCGGCTGCGCTTGCCCATGCCCCGCTCGGTGATGACCATCAGTTCGGCCTCGGGGTTGACGACGGTCATGGAGACGATGTGCGAGGCCAGTTCGCCGCCTGGCCCGCGCAGTTCCATTCCGCGGACTCCGCGGGTTGTGCGGCCCTGGCTGCGGAGATCGCTCTCGCGGAAGCGACACGCCATCCCGGAGCCCGAGGAGAGAAGTATCTGCTGTTTGCCGTCCGTGAGCTTGGCGGAGATCAGGTCGTCGTTCTCGTCGAGGACAATCGCCCGGATGCCAATTCTTCGCAGGTGCCTGAAGGCATCGAGACGGGTTTTCTTGACGATGCCGTTGCGGGTGGCGATGACAATGAATCTGTCCGGGTCGTCCACCTCGGGAACCGTGATGATGGCACGGACTTTCTCGTCCTCCTCCATGTCAAGCATGTTGGCCATGGCACGCCCTCGCCCATCGCGTGACCCTTCGGGGATTTCATAGGTCTTGAGCCAGTGCATTCTACCTTTGGTGGTGAAGAACAGGACGTAGTTGTGAGTCTTGGCGGTGAGAAGGTGCTCCACGAAGTCCTCGTCGTCACGCGTCTGCATGCCTCGCACGCCGACTCCGCCCCGATGTTGGATGCGGAAGGTGTCTTCGGGGACGCGCTTGATATAGCCGGCTGCGGACATGGTGACAACCCAGACGGACTGGGCGATCAAGTCCTCGATGTTGAGTTCGCACTCTCCCACCTTGATCTCCGTGCGCCGCTCGTCCCCGTACTTGTCGCGGACCTCGATCAGCTCTTTCTTGACGACTGCCATGAGGAGGTCGCGGCTGGCGAGCAGTTCCTTAAGGTGGGCGATTGTCTTCTGCAGTTCGTCGAACTCTGCCTGCAGGACCTCGATGGCCAGTCCGGTGAGCTGGTGGAGACGCATCTCGAGGATGGCGGCCGTCTGGCGCTTGCTGAGATCGAAGCGCTCCATGAGATTCTGTGCCGCCTCGTCGCGGGTGCGCGAAGCGCGGATGATGGTGACCACTTCGTCGATGTTGGCGACGGCGATGAGCAGCCCTTCGAGGATGTGGGCGCGCGCTTCGGCCTTGGCGAGTTCGTAGCGGGCGCGGCGGGTGACCACCTCCAGGCGATGGTCGATGTAGGATTGGAGGATCTGGCGCAGATTCATGATCCGCGGCCGGTTGCGGTCAACGACTAGGAAGATCGCGCCGAAACTGGTCTCGAAGAGCGTGTGTTTGTAGATCTGGTTGAGGACCACGCTAGCCATGGCGTTGCGCTTGATCTCGACGACCACCCGGATGCCCGCGCGGCTGCTCGACTCGTCCGTGAGGTTGGAGATGCCCTGGATTTTCTTCGCGTTGACCAGGTCGGCGATCCGCTTGACCATCATCTCCTTGTTCACCGCGTAGGGCATTTCGGTGATGATGATCTGCTCGCGCCCCTTCACCTCCTCGATTTCCGCCTTGCCGCGCACACGGATGATTCCACGTCCTGTCTCGTAGAGCTGCACGATGGGGCTGACCCCGTGGATTTCGCCTCCGGTGGGGAAATCGGGCCCCGGCATCACCTGCATAAGCTCCTTGACCGTGGCCGTGGGCGTGTCAATGAGCATGATCGTGGCGTTGATCACTTCTGTGAGATTGTGCGGGGGGATGTTGGTGGCCATGCCGACGCCGATGCCGGTGGTCCCGTTGACAAGCAGATTCGGGAAGCGCGCGGGCAGCACCGTGGGCTCGTTAGTGGACTCGTCGAAGTTGGGCGCCATGTCGACGGTTTCTTTGTCGAGGTCCGCCAGCAGTTCCTCAGCGAGCCGCTCCATGCGGCATTCGGTGTAGCGGTAGGCTGCCGCGGGATCGCCATCGATGCTTCCGAAGTTGCCCTGGCCGTCGATGAGAGGTGCGCGCATGCTGAAGTCCTGGGCCATGCGCACGAGCGTGTCGTAGACGGACTGGTCCCCGTGGGGATGGTAGTTTCCAATCACCTCTCCAACCACCTTGGCGCACTTGGTGTAGGCGTGGCTCTTGCCGAGCCCGAGCATGCGCATGGCGTAGAGGATGCGCCGCATGCCGGGCTTGAGCCCGTCGCGCACATCGGGAATGGCACGTCCCACGTTGACGCTCAGCGAGTACTGCAGGTACGCATTGTGCATCAACTCCTCGATGTTCGCGGGGATGTCGTTGCGGCCGATGCCATCGTCCCGCCCGTCGGGGGGAGGCTGGCTGATCAAGTTCTCTTCGGGGATGGTGTTTTCGTCAGTCATGTATGTGGAACACTCCCTGTGGGGGTGGAGACTCGGGTCGAAGCGGCGCTGTTCTGCCGGGTTAGATGTCGAGATCCTTGACGCTGGCCGCATAGCGTTCGATGTAGTTGCGCCTTGGCTCTACCTCGTCGCCCATGAGTAGCGTGAACATGCGCTCTGCCTGGATGGCATCCTGCATGTTCACCTTGAGCATTTTGCGCAGTGCGGGGTCCATGGTGGTTTCCCATAGCTGGTCGGGATTCATCTCGCCAAGGCCCTTGTAGCGCTGGATGTGCAGGCCCTGGCGGCCAATGTCGCGGATCTTGTCGAACAACTGCTGCAGCGTGGCGATTCCCTGGACGTCTCCGTCGTGGTGGACCTGGGCAATCTCCTCCTCGCCGACATACAATTGGCCGACGGTGAATCCGAAGGGCTCCATGCATGCTTCGAGTTCGCCGAAGGAGGCGGCCTCGTAGATCCGCGTCACGTCGATCGCGGCGCGGAGGGCAGCCTGGCGCAACTCGACGCGCGCCTCCGTCTGCTCCTCGGTCTCCTGTTCGGGAATCTCCTCTTCCGGAAGGACGCGTTTCTCGGCCTCTTCGATCAGGAGCGCCTCGTCGTCCTCGTTGTAGACGTAGGTCTCGGTGACGGTTCCATCACTTTCCCGGACGCCGATGAGGGCGAGAGGGAAGGCACCGGTCTGCGGATCCTTCTTTTGCAGGTAGACTTCGGCGTTGACCCCATGCCGACTGAGCGAGGAGGTCAGCTTCACAATGTCGCGGATGGCGCCGATGAGGATGCTCACGTCGCCGGGCGCGAGCGGTTCGTCTGCGCCGGGGCGCAGAATCTGCACGTCGTCGAGGGCGAGCTTGAGAAGAAGGTTGTCCAGGTTCTCCTCGCTTTCCACGTATTGCTCCGTCTTGCGTCTCCGCACCTTGAACAGCGGCGGCTTGGCGATGTAGATGTAGCCTTGCTCGATCAGTGGTTTCATCTGGCGGAAGAAGAAGGTGAGCAGCAGTGTGCAGATGTGGGAGCCGTCAACATCGGCATCCGTCATGATGACGACGCGGTGGTAGCGCGCCCTCTCGATGTCGAACTCGTCCGCCCCAATGCCACATCCTATTGCCGTGATGAGCGCCCGGATCTCGTTGTTGTTCAGCAGCTTGTCGAGACGCGCTTTCTCCACGTTGAGCAATTTTCCCCGGATGGGGAGAATGGCCTGGAAGCGACTGTCCCGTCCCTGTTTGGCCGAGCCTCCGGCCGAGTCTCCCTCGACGATGTACAATTCCGAGAGTGCGGGGTCGCGCTCGGAGCAGTCGGCGAGCTTCCCGGGGAGGGAGGTTCCGTCGAGGAAGGTCTTGCGCCGTGTCAGTTCGCGGGCCTTCCGGGCCGCCTCGCGGGCTCGACTGGCGAGCATGGCCTTTTCGATGACCTGTCTGGCGTCCTGGGGATGCTCCTCGAAATAGGTTCCCAGTCCGTCGTAGACGATGGAGTCGATAATACCCCGGACCTCGCCGTTGCCAAGCTTGGTTTTGGTCTGCCCCTCGAACTGTGGTTCGGGCACCTTGATGCTGATGATGGCGGCCAGCCCCTCGCGACAATCCGTGCCGGAGACGGTGGCTTCGTTCTTGATGGAGGGGATCTTGCGGATGTAGTTGTTGATGCTGCGGGTCAACGCGCCCTGAAACCCGGAGAGATGGGTGCCACCCTCGATGGTGTTGATGTTGTTGGCGTAGCTGAAGATGCTCTCGCCGTAGCCGTCGTTGTACTGCATGGCGACTTCGGCCTCCACACCGTCGCGTTCGGCGCTGAAGTAGAAAACCTCGCAGAGGCTGTGTTTGCCGGCGTTGAGATGGGTTATGAACTCGCGGATACCGCCTTCGTAGCAGAACAGTTCCTCGCGGTCTTCCTCTTCGCCACGCTCGTCGCGCAGGGTGATGCGGATGCCGGCGTTGAGGAAGGCTAGCTCCCTCATGCGCTTGGCGAGAATGTCCCATTTGTACTCGGTGACGTCGAAAATCGTGGCGTCGGGCTTAAAGGTGACCTCGGTGCCCGAGCCCTCGCAGGGCTGGAGTTTCTTGAGAGGGGAGACGGTGGTGCCGCGCTCGAAGCGCATGCCGTGGGTGTGCCCGCCCCGCATGACATCGACTTCCAGCCATTCGCTGAGAG
>JAGLDW010001146.1 GCA_023145395.1 Lentisphaeria bacterium
TAAAGTTGGCCGCCAGCACATCGTCATTGATGATCGGCTCCGGCAGCTCGGTGCCGAGTAGCGACCAGGTGCCGGAGCTCAGGAAGGCGCAATGCTCCCCTTCGACCACCGGCACGGCGGCGAAGGCGCTGGCGGTATCGTGGCTTCCGACCGCGACGACCGGCAAGCCATCGGCATCGCCGACCACGGTTCCGGGATCGACCAGCTCCGCGAACAGGTCGGTGCGAATACCCAGTTTTTCAAGCAGGTCGTAGGCCCAGTCCTTGGTGGCGGGATTGTAGAACTGCGACGTACTAGCAAAAGAGCGCTCGGCCACCATTTTGCCCGTGAGCCAATAGTTGAGCAGGTCGGGAACAAACAGCATTTTGGAGGCGGCCTTGTATTGAAACGAGTCCTCCAGCGAAAGGGACATGAGTTGGTAGAGCGTGTTGAGCTCCATGAACTGGAGGCCGGTTTGCGCAAAGACCTCCGCCTTCGGCACGCGCTCGAACACCTGCCCGAACATGCCGTCGGTACGGCCATCGCGGTAGTGGATCGGATTGCGCAGCAGCTTCCCATCGGCATCAAACAAGCCGAAGTCGACGCCCCAGGTATCGATGCCCATGGAGACCAGCCCGTCGCCATATTCCTTTTTCGCCAGGGCAATGCCCTCCTTAATGTTGCGGAAGAGGTAGACAAAGTCCCAGAGGAGAGTCCCGCGCACCTCGGTCGGCCCATTCCAGAAACGGTTCATCTCCTTGAGCGAAAGCTTACCGTCTTCAAGCGTTCCCACAATCGTGCGCCCGCTCGACGCGCCCAAGTCCACGGCTAAATAATGCTTCTTCATCCCAGTTCTCCTTTCACCAAATCCAATATAGTCTGAAGTCCGACCTCATCCATTGTCGAGACAATCCAGTCGGCCGCAACCAATTTTTCCCGACCGACCGAGTTTGTTACGGCCACACAGCGGCATCCCGCCGCCTTTGCCGCCGCGACGCCGTCCGGCGCATCTTCGATCACGACGCAGCGCGCAGGACCCAAACCCAACCGATCCGCCGCAGTTAAAAACAGCTCCGGGTCGGGCTTCTTGTTCGTTACATCACTCCCCGTCACATACGCCATCTGCGTATACGGAATCTTCGCTGACATTAGGACGGCTTCCGACTTCTCCCGCGTGCTGCTTGTGGCAATCCCGACCCGGAAATCTTCCCGAGCCATCGCCGCCTCGATCAACTCCAGCAC
>JAGLDW010001147.1 GCA_023145395.1 Lentisphaeria bacterium
CGACGAACCACTAGAGCTCCCCCCCAAAAAAAGCCCGGCCCGCGTTGCAACGCGAGCCGGGCTTTTTTGGGGGGGGAGCTCTAGTGGTTCGTCGGAACCAATCTTTCGCTCCACCGGCGCAAGGCCGGTGGGGGCGGGGCACGGCGCGATCCGAGCCATCCAAAGTCTGCCTCCCACATTCCGGACACGCTGTGCGGAGTCCGCAGAAGTGTGGCTCCCACGGCTCATTCCAGGTAGGGTTTCAACTGGATGAAGTTGATGATGAGTTCCTCGCCCGGGAGTGCCTTTACGTCATTGAAAGCAATGACCTGTGTGGGGATCTTGGCTCGGAAGATGATGCGGTTGAGGTTGATCTTGGCGACGTTGTCGTTGTGTTTGTAGCGTCCGGTGTTGCGCTTGTCGATATGAACGAATCCCTTGTCGCCGAGTAGGTCGACACCTTTCAGTTCCGCCTCGATGCCGTATCGGCGCGGATTGTACTTTTTCCCGACAACATCTCCGAGGTCGGCAGTGACAAATTGCAGACAGTAGGCGCGGCCCACCTCCAAGCCATGCGCAGTCTGGCTAATGCGATTGGCTTGGCCATCTTTTCGCGTCATCACGCAGACCGTGTCTCCCGCACCTCCGGCACCCCAACGGCCCTGGCTGTTCTTGCCATAGCCAGCGATTGTGTGTGCGCGGATAGAGTCTTTGGCGGCCGGCGACAGGACCCAGTCGTTCAGCCCATCCGCAAAGTCGGGGTTCGCCAAGAAGCCGGGGTTGTACCGGAATCCATAGCGTTTGGACAACATCGACCTGTTGCCTTCCACCGCATAGTGACGCATGAGCTTGAAGGACCAGCGGGCCAGTTCCTCATCGCCATAGTACGTACCCCAGTAGCCTGTGGTGGCAAGATTCTTGAAGTCTGGGCTGTTGGCAATCACGTTGACCTGCATGTCCAGGAAATACTTGAAGTCCACTGCGGGATCGTGCTCCAGAGAGATGATGGGAATCTGGTTGAAATTGCCGAAGATGATGCCCGTTCCGGCTACGGCATTGGGGAAGAAGGCGTTGAAACGGCGCATCGTTTCGCAAAGCTTGTTGTCAAGATAGGCGGCGGCAGTTTTCTCGTCGGCCTGCGGATGGCAATAGGCTTCGAACAGCAGGCGTGCACGGCTCCCAGAGGCGTTGAGGGAGGCGGACATGAAGTCGGTGTGCAGGGAGGAGCTGCTGGGTTTGCCAACGATCCAAGTGTAGACAAGGCGGTTCTCGGGGTTGCGTATCGTCCACAGCGCCTTGGTGTAGTTGTCGATGGTGGCGCGGCCGAAGAAGAGCTCGTCGCTGGTGAACCCATCGTACTTGGGCTGAGTCATGCCAGCATGTTTCTCCATGCGCTCCCGCACGTTTTCGGGACTGTCCAAGGGGGCGACGTTGAAGTTGGCCAGCCACTTGAGCCCAAGCGCTTTGGCTTCGGGGAGCGCTTTGCCCGGCAAGCCGCCGCCGTTCAGTGTGGTCACGGCGGGGAGAATGTGCTTCTTCATGAAGTCCCAGCCGTAGCTGCCGTTCTCCCTGACGTAGGAGTTCACGCAGGGGGGATAGTTGAAGATCTCGGGAATGGAGCGCACAAGCAGACGCGCGTCGGTGGTGTTGCCGCTGACCGTGATGCGGTGTTCGCCCATGGCGAGTTCGCGGAAGGCCTCCAAGCGGTCGGTGGTGCTGGTGATCACCGTGTCGTCGTCGATCTTGATGGTCAGGCTTGGCGCCGGTGTGGCGGTGGTGAAGGCCACGAAAACCCAGCCGTCGCGAGGATTGACGAAGGAGAACGACTGCGGCGCCGGGGCGCCTTTCACCGGTTGATCGAGGATCTCGGCCACTAGATTGTTCAATTGCCGGATGCCGCTGCGATCGATGCTGGG
>JAGLDW010001148.1 GCA_023145395.1 Lentisphaeria bacterium
TCGTAGACAATTGCACCGTCCAAGGAAGCCGACATGTGGTCGTTGCCCGGAAACTCGGTTGTCAGCACGAGGTCGGGGCGCACCTTGTCCATCTCGGCGTGCACCTGACGGCAATTGCGCGCAAGTGCCTGCAGCCAAGCATTATGGCCCGGCTCGGCGAAGATGTGCTTGTGGTGGGGGCTCTCGCAGACGTATCCCTGATGTCCGTACTCGTCGAGTCGCACGCCGTCGATGCCTGTCTCGCGACAGACACGGCCCATGGTCTTTGCAACCCACTCCGAGTACCACTCGGTGTCGAGGCACATGTTGTAGCTTCCATAGGATCCCACGTACCCTTCAGGCGTCTTTCCACACTTGTACAAGCCTCCCCATCGGGGGTTCATCAGACCATACTTTGGGCCATGCTCCCTGCCGATTCTCGTGTTGGCGCAGGCCAGGATCGGGTCCGTGTAGAACATGGGCACCTGTCCAGCCGCTTTCATTTTCTCAATATGGGCGCGCAGGGCGGGCAAGCCTCCCCAAAGCGGATTGTATCCATCGTAGTCGCCGCGGTTCAGATTGTAGGCGGGCTTGCCCGTCACGGGCTCATTCACCCAGTAGGATTTGTACCGTTTGAATAGAAGGGCACCAAGCTCCTCCTCAAGCCGGTCCATGGGTGTGTTCCACGGCCCCTTGTCACTCCAAGTCCACCACGACATCAGCTCGGGAACATCCCAGCGGGGCACGATGTAGTCGTCTAGATACTTGCCGTCCTTGAACAGCGGATTCTGCCAGCCCCATCCCGCTGGAATCACAGTCCAGCGCGCGGTCAGACGCGAGGGAAACGGGCGCCGGGGCCACGTCGTCCTGGACCAGGCGGCATACCGCTTCATCGCCTCCCGCCAGTCGCCCGCATGGGTTCCGATTCGCGCCGAGGGCGCCACAAACGAGCCACCTGCCGGGCGGTCGCGCCTCAGATAGTCAAAGCAGACGGAAACGCCCGGCACTGGATCCAGCGCAGTGCGCCACTGCATTTCCGGGAGCAGCAGCCCCCTCCCCGTCCCATCGAATGTATAGTCGGCGTGCACCGTCTCGCCCTTGCGTAGCTGCACCGCCTTGTAGAGCCCTGTCGGATCCTCGGCCCGAATGTACACTCCCCCTCCGCGTGGCGGACTGAACAGGTCCACCATCTGCCACCATGCAGTGTTCTCTCCGTAGGCTGTGCGGAGCGAGGTCTCGGCCGACGCGATCACACCTCCACCCCAGGGAAAGAGGTAATAGTCATCCTTCTTGTCCGCAGACAGTTGGAGACCCGCAAAATGAGGAAACGTCAGATGGAACTGGGCTGCCTCGACTCCCGTGTTGCGGATTTCGCAGCCCAGGTCAAGCTCGTCGTCCACCAAACGGGCCGAGAAGCGGACTTCGAGCCTCGGGTCGTCCAGTGCCAGGACGGCGACAAAGCCCTCGCCTACCTTCTCCACGCGCACAACTCGGGCATCCCGACAGCCGTACACACGGTCACCGACCTTCAGGCGGAAGAGATGTGTCCGGTCCGGGGCAGCCAGGATGTCGGCATCGATCTCGGCGGCATGCAGCGAGGCGAGATGAAACGTCGGGACGAACCGGAACACCGCACGCAGAGCACCGTTATCCAGCACGGCCTGCTCCTTCGACACGCTGGCGGCATGTGGGCCCTCGCGCCTCGCGCCTGCGGCTTTCCGCACCTGCGGACAAAGATCGACGACAACGGCGGAGCCGGTCGTGGGCACCTCATACTCGACCGTAACACGATGAAGGGCGGAAACGGGCTCGACAACGAGCGCATCCACAGCCCGCCGGTCGGGAGGCAGGCGATAGGAGACGCCCATGGCGCCGGACACTTTCTCCAACTCCGCCTTCCGCCCATCCTGCAGCAACCAACGAATCTCCGGAGGTTTGACATTGCCATGTGCCACCCGAATGATCACAGCCCGGGCCGCATCCCAGGATCCTGCTCGAGGCTCGATGCGTAGCGACTGCCCCTCTACCCCAACATAGGCGGCAAAGGAGTCCGGGTCCGAAACACGCTCTGGGCTCCAGGAGAACACGCCGTGGAGCGAACGCGTCGCAAGCACGAGCCGCACCATGTACTCGCCCTGTGCCTTGATGGTGTTCAATTGCTGCTGCGTCCAGGTCACCCCACCGTCTGAGCTCATGAAGCTGCTCTGATTCGGCACCGTGTTGTCAATGCCTGGGTAGATGTAGTCGTCTCCGTTTTCCTTTCCCTCGGGCAGGACCTTGCGGATAACCACCTCCAGCCGTTCCCCGCGAATCGCTTCCACGGGAATATCGAAATCTGTCCAGCCAGCCGTCAACTTGCCCACGCGCCCCGCCTTCGAGGGAAAGCGTGGATCCGCGGTCGCGTAGCGCGTGGCTTGTCCATTGATCACGATCTCGAACGACTCGTCCAAGCCGTTGGCGATACGCTCACCCGAGTTCCAGCTGTAGTCCTGAATGCCAAAATAGACGCGCAGACGCGCAGACTTCACACCAGCGCGCACCTCGGGGGGCAGAGCGGAGAGATCAAGAATCTTCTTCACCTGAAAAGATCACCAGAAGCGTGTCTTGCCCAACGCGGAACGCATCACTTTGCCGGAGGCATGTCGAATTGACGTGAGGGGTCCGTCTCAGGATCGGGCGTCTGGAAAAAGAGCTTGAGTTCCTCGACGAACAGCGCGTGCCCCCGGTCATCCGGATGATTGATGCCGTTGACCAACAGCGTCAGGTAGGGGACACCCTCGATCCAGAGATGCTCCCAGCGACGCGATGCATCCGCAAGACCAACTGCATTCTCACGAGCGAACTCCTTGAGATAGCCGACGGTTGCACGCGTCTCCTTGGTGCGCATGGGGCCTCCCATCATGGCAGGACGCGTGAAATGCGGCGTGAGGATGATGGCCTCGCCCCCCAGCGCCCGCACTCGGCCGATGGCGTCGGTGTAGTTCTTTTCGATCAGATCCTGCCCCATTCCCATGTCATTGACAAACTCGATGACCATGAGATCTGGCTTGTGCACAAGCACCTCCTGCTCGAAGAGAGGCAGTTTGGAGCGGCTGTTCCAGCCTCCCGTACCAGCATTCACATACTTGATTCTCGCCCGGGGGTACTTGGCGCGCAGCCAGTTGGTGAAAGCCAGCGGGAACGCGGTTTCGGGACAGCTCGAATCGCCGCCGCAGGTCACTGAGTCCCCCCAGAACAGGAGGGTGAAATCCTCGCCGGCGGCCAGTTTGGCCCGGCTCTTCGGAATCAGCGCGGCTTTGGCCCTGTATTCGTCATCTCCCGCAGCGGGGAAGGCGGGACCGACGGGATAGAGGTGCTCCGGTTTCAGCTCCACGCAATGATAGGGGAGAAAAACAGTGCACAGCGCCCGAGCCTGATGATCCACTACAGAGGGGTGTGGAACCATGCGATGCTCGTTCCCCTCCCGAACCCGCACACTCCCGTCGTCACGGACCTCGATCGTGTCCATGCGCATCATGCCGTAGTCGTAGTCGATCCAGACCTGGTCTTCCAGTCCAATTCTCCCATCGGGTAGGCGCCCCAGTTGAGCCCATTCCTTGTCCGCGCGCCAGTCCTTCCCCTCCACATAGCGTACCGCATCGGCGCCTGAGCTCGCTTTCACGACTAGGGACTCGGGGGCGAGAATGCCCGGAAGCGGTATGTGGTGTGATTTGCATCCCCGCAGTGGAGTGCCACTCCTCCAGGCGTGAGGCTTCTCATCCGTCAGTCGGTAGGCCTCGCCACGAACGGCGACCACACGGGGAGGACGCAGTTCGAGGATGGTCGCTGCCACCTCCACAACGCGCCCGTCCACCTCCATCTTCCCGGAAGCGACACTCAGCTTCATGCCACCGAGGGCGGTCACCTCAAGACCCTCCAGCACGTGCGGGTTTATCCGAATTCCGTCGTTCATCTTCATCTCCGGTAGTTTTCTCTCCAGCGTCACGTCGTCCCAGTACATCAGCATCCCACCCCGTCCAGCTTTCTGCCCGTTCTGGAAGAGTTGCAGACGCAGACGATTTCTGTGGGAGTTCCCGCACACCACCTGAAGGCGCACCCACTTGTCCTTTACCTTGGTCGTGGCTCGGGCCAGTGCCTGCCAGTTGGTGGTGGCGATTGTCAACGCCGCGCTCACGTCCTCGTCTTGTGTCGGAACATAGACCCAGGCGGTGGCCGTGTACACAGCGCCGGGCACCGCATCAAACTCCATATACCAGACGGATAAGCCGTGCTTGTCCTCCAATGTCTCCTTCACCGACCACTGGCCTGTCCGAGCTTTCTCCTGTGACCGAACTGCGCGCCCCCATGTCGAACGCCAGCGCGTAGAGGCGGATTCGAACGAATCGCGCAGAAGAATGTCCGCATGCAGAGAAATGACGGTTAGAAACACGCTGGAGAACCGAAGAAAATGCATCGTGTGTCTCCGTGGAAGAGGGGATCGGCACTGGTGGCTCATGCAGGTGGCACCCATATGCGGAGACGCAGTGATACGCCTCCGGAACAGCTCGGCCCGAACACCATCCGGGACAAGCAACGGGGATTCACGCAGAAACTACTTGCGCTTGTAATGACTGCTGAAAGGGAGGGCCGGCAGTGACAGAGCCGCCCCCGCAACGCCCACAGCGAAGGACCCCACCGCCACCTGAAACCAGCCAACCCACTCCCCATTGAGAATGCAGTACAGTGCCACGGCGAAGGCAGCGCATCCAATCAGGAAGATGAACAAATCGGCGGCCATTCGGACGAGGCCAAACGCCACCATCATGCCGAGGATCACCAACACACAACCGACGATGCACTGTGGGATCATGTTCTTGGCTCCTGGATAGAGAACAACTCCCCCCCCCTAGCCCGCCTCTCCCATCACTCAGAATACTCGTCTGCCTCAGGTTCAGGCACGGAAACAAGCAATTGTTTGACAAGATCATCCGGACCGACACCCTCTGAATCCGCCGTGAAGTTCGTAAACAGACGATGGCGCATCACGGGCAGCGCCAGCGCCTTGATGTCCTCGCAGCTGACATTCAACCGTCCGTGGAGTATTGCCCGGGCCTTGCCACCGAGAATGAGACACTGCGACCACAGTCGAGCTTGGCTGATCCACATCCGCCAGGCTGTGGGGATAGTACCATGTGCTGCAAAGATAATTGTAGGCATAGCCCTGGGTCGAGTCATACCCCCCGCTATAGGTTGCCTCCGAACGGCTTGGACAGGTGTAGACTTCGGTGTTGTTGAGGTAGGTGTGGAGCAGCTTGGTCCAGAGCGTCACACCATTGTAGTGCGCCATTCCACGCTCGTCTTCGTCGTCGATGTACATGATCAGCGACTGGCCGAACTGCTTGATATTGCTGGTGCAGTTGATCGAACGCGCCTTCTCCCGAGCCTGGGAGAGAGCAGGCAGAAGCATGGCGGCGAGAATCGCGATGATCGCGATAACCACCAGCAGCTCGATCAGCGTGAATGTTCGACCCACTTGCCTCGTTCGCTTGTTTGCAGACATCACAACAGACTCCTTACACATGTTGAACTCGCCACTTGCCTA
>JAGLDW010001149.1 GCA_023145395.1 Lentisphaeria bacterium
GCTACAGCGACTGCATGAAACTGTTGATCAACCACCTTTGCGAGCGTCTCCGAATCGATCCGGAGGCCATCGACGTGTCGATGATCACTCCCGAACGCGTGCTGGACTTCCTGGACCACCTTCAGAAGGAGCGCGGGAACGGGGACTGCACCAGAAACCAGCGCCTGGCCGCCATAAAGAGCTTCTTCCACTTCCTGGCCGCAACCGTTCCGGAACTGATGCACGCCAGCGAGCGCATCCAAGCCATCAAGACGAAGAGCGCCGATCATCGCCCGCCACAAAGCCTGACCGTGGAGGAAACGCAGGCGATCATCGCCCGTCCGCAGCAGGGAACCCTCATCGGGGCGCGGGACAAGGCGTTGCTGCAGTTGATGTACAACACTGGCGCACGCGTTCAGGAACTCGCGGACCTGACCGTGGCCGATCTGCGCCTCCAAGCCCCCGCCACGGTCACTCTCACGGGAAAGGGAAGAAAAACCCGGGTCATCCCCCTGTGGGAGGAGACCGCCGGGATCATCAACCACTACCTCCAGTTCAGAGAACGGAAAGGCATCCACTCCGACTGTCTGTTCCTCAGCGGCCGAGGGGGGCACATGACACGGTCGGCAATCGGCAGAAGAGTGGCGGCACACGCCGAAGCCGCCGTGGGCACGTGTCCCTCGCTGCGAGCACGAAAGGTCACTCCGCACACCTTTCGCCACACTGCGGCCTTGCACCTCATCGATGCCGGAAACGACATCTTCGTGCTCAAGGACTGGCTCGGACACGCTCATATCAAGACCACCAGTCAATACGTGGAAATCAGCGTCGAACGCAAACGCAAAGCACTCGAGAAAGTACCCCCTCCTGGCGGAGGCAACCCGACAGAGATCCCCCGGTGGACGCAACCCGCCATTATGGAGTTCCTCATGCGCTGTTCTCGCAAGGAGCATTATGTGACCTAGATCACACCCTCACGGCTCGCCTCGCTCCGAAAACAGCCTCGATCACCACTTCAGCAGCATCGTCTCGCGACATAACGTCCCTCGCGACATAAGTCAGTT
>JAGLDW010000115.1 GCA_023145395.1 Lentisphaeria bacterium
CGCAGATCCAGAGACAAACTGGCACATTGTGTATGACGACAAGTTCGAGTCTGCAGTAGCTGCTGCGTACCGAGCTGTGTGCGACGAAGTGGGCTCCCCCGCTATGCGCGTTTGCCTGAGATATCGACTAGTCCCTGAGCCGCAGCGTGACTATCTGTCAGTTCACGGAGTGGCTGGTGGTAGTGCTGGGCTCGCGTTCCTAATGTGCTTTCGCGAAGCTGTTATGGCGGCTATCGGCCGGAGATCACACCGCCTGAACTCCTGTGTTGGAGTTACAGCATCTCTAACTAGGAACACAGAGGGGGACCTTGTCCCTGGCGCCGTCACCGGAGTCGCCCAGAAGGTCTCTCTTGCGCTCGACAGGAGGCTTGACACGATGATCGTTGCGTCCGGAGCGACCTTCCAGGACGCCAAGCATGAAGCCGCCAACACGGGAGCGCAGCCAGCCATCGCTGGGCGTGTTCTGAACGTTAGTTCGGCAGACACAGTTCGAGAAGCCCTTGAGACTGCGGCCTGTCTGCCGGAGGCGATCAGCCGGTTTCTCAACAGGCAGCAGGAGAGGCTTGAGGAAACAGGGATTCGGATGCCGGACGATACGTTGGCAAGCGGAACTAAGCTGTTCGTTGAGCCCCACCTTGTTGACCGCAGGCAGGCTTCCAGGAGCGGAAGAAAGAACCAGAAGGAGATGACTGGCGACACACCGGTCGAACCCGGTTCAGACACTTGGGATGAAGCCATTTTGAAAACGATGTCACACCATCGCACTCTTGCCATCGTCGGGCCGCCCGGAATGGGGAAGAGCTTTGTGACCCGGCAGCTCATTCTCGCAGAAACAGCACGGGTCGCATCTCGAGTTCGCCGGGGCGGTTCTATCAGCCTGCCGATATGGATTACCGCTGCGGAACTCGCAGAAGCCGCACCCGGAACAGAGCAGATTGGGAATGTGCTGGTTGCCGCCTTACGGGCACGGTACCCCGGGGGGGAGTTCCCTGAACATCCCCTCGCTCTATGGCTAGAGGCACACCTCGATGCCCCGGGAAACGTGCTTGTAGTGGATGCCCTGGAAGAAGTGGGAAGCGATCACTTGAGGCGACTGCGGAAAAGGTTGTCCGCGCTGGGTCAATTGGAGCATGTTCGTCTGATCGTCACCTGTCGTCTGTATCCCTGGGAGGTCACTTGGCGAGAGCGTCTTTCGTGGTCTGAACTAAGCAGCTTTCAATTGGGTGACTTTGAAGAACAGCAGGTAGCTGGCTTCGTTGAGAGGTTCTCGGTAGCCGCGGACCGAGACGGGCTGGCGAACGAGATTACCCAACGGCTGCATGGCAACACACGTCTGGCGGAACTGTGCGGAAACCCGTTGGTTCTCTCTTATGTCTGCCGGCTTCTCATGCGGGACGACCTCCCTGCGGAGAGCAGGTTGGTGACAGTTCTGGAGAGGATTATCCGCCGGCTGTTGCGGAACGATGACGATGGCGGGGAGTTGCCCTGGGAACCCGGCGACGCCCTATGGGCTATCGGGAGAGCAGCTTGGCATCTTTTCAGAGGGGACCCCTCAGTGACCCGCTTCTCCCGTCGGTCCTTTCTGGAGGCACTAGGACAGGACACGGATCGAATCCGGGACCTGTGTGACAAGAGTGTGCCGGCATTCTGGCAAGAAATGGAGCGGCTCGGGGTCGTTGTTCCTGTTGCCGCTGCTTCTGGGGGAGAGATGCTCTACAG
>JAGLDW010001150.1 GCA_023145395.1 Lentisphaeria bacterium
GCGCCATTGCTTGTTTCCCTTCGCTTATTTCTAGGCAACCGGCGTCTTTTTCGCTGGCATCGAAGTTTTCCCCGTGATTTCAGTGCTCTGCTCATGCCCTTCCCGAGCCCTGGTGCCCCTTCTTGCGAGCCATGAGCCACCCATGTCCTCATCTTAGCTTCGCAAGACGCGACGAGACTTGCCGATCTTCGCGCATAGGACCGGCATCTCGATTGGCCACCTACGGCAACATGAGGCTAGCCTAGTGGTATAACTCGTAGGACATCGCTGCTATTATCGCTAGGCGAGGGGTGGCCTTAGATGTCGGACATTGGTGCGGTCGCGGGTGTGGTGGTCTTGGTGTTTACCGCGTTTGGTTGCGCGGGCGCGACACCCTTACCCTTGGGAAGGGACTCAGGTCCTTCCCACGAGATCGGTGCTCAATACGACACCCATGGATGGATGCCAAGCGATGGCTTGAAGAAGAGTGATCTTCATCTTGCGGATAAATCGCTCGCGGACGACCTAGGTTCCACGGGCAAGGTCGACACGGACAAAGACGGCATCAACGACGCAAAAGACAATTGTCCGAAGAAGAAGAACACGGATCAAGCGGACTTCGACGGGGACGGCGTGGGCGACGTCTGTGACTCGGACAGGGATGGGGACACCTTGCTCAACACCGTCGATCCTTACCCGAACATAAAAAACAGCTTTGTCTACAACAAGGATCCTGGGCCCAACGGGACAGACTACGAGAGAACCTCCGGATGGAAACGATCATCAACGAAGCCCTCGCAGGTCTGCACTCAAGACGCCCTCGGTGACTTTCTTTGGATGCGACTCCGCGAGGCCGCGTTTTCTCCTGTCCTCTTTCCAAGTGCTCAACTCATCCAGGTCCGAGTCAACCTCAAGAAAGCGGGAGCCTATTCGAGCGTGTCTTGGCCATCCATTGGCGTGATTGCGCGGTCGAAAAATAATGCCCCCTTCAGCGCCTATGTGTGCATCGTCGCGCCTGCTCCAAATCAAAATGAGCTTCAGCTCTTCGTTGCCCACCAGGTGAACTCCTTTGAGCGTATCGCTACGCAGCCCCTCGGCGCCGCGAACAGTACCACCCCTTGGACCCTGCGCCTCACGACGGCCCAAGACAACCGCTTGACCTGCTCGGTGATGGTCGGGGGGAAGGCGGTGGTCACCGCCAGCGCGATGCCTGAGACACCTCTGACTGGCACCGTAGGTATCTTCAGCAACCGCGCGGAGGTTTGCTTCGACCAGCTCGTCGTTACGAACATCCCCTGAAACTAAGGACAGGGGCCCCAGGTTCCCCACGTGTTCTGAAACTCAGAGGAACCGTTATTCAACGCATCGGCGCGTGTTTGGAAAGTTGCCGTCGCCCACCAGGAAGTCGCGGGTTGACACTGATTAGACCAATAAGAGCCGGTGTCGCCATGGTTGAAGAAGGCCATAATGAGGCGCTTCGTTTGGTCTGCACATGTTGTCGTCTTGATGCATGCCTTCTTCGTGCATGTGCTGGAGCAGTTGACCCCATTATAGAAAGCGACAGCTCGATGGCAGTAGTTTGGCAAGTTGGTTGAGTCATACCAATATGCAAATCCTCCCGTATCAGGATCACATCCAAGAAGGTACTTGTAGAGACGATAGAAAAAGAGAGAAACCTTGTCGGTTGTATACTGAGGGATCCCCTCATAATTTGGCGCGATGAGGGTTGGAGTATAGGTGTGTGACGAAAGTGTCGCGCACTGGAGGCGGGGTTGCAAATCGCGATCTGGAGGATCATTGTCTCCTTCATGTCGAAGAAGAACACGAAGAAGAAGATCAACCCGAAGACCGTAGAATCATTCGTGCATTCAATTTTTGAGGGGGACATGCACGCCAAGAGGGTTATGTCGCTGGCTAACGCGGTGACGGGTGTTATTGCGGCAGGCGCCCTCGGCATCCACGGCATTGGGCGTGGACTTGCGTCTGCCAAGGGACTGGTTGAGCGGCACGCTGTTAAGCAAGTCGACCGTTTGGTGGGGAACCGGAAGGTGGTTCTCGATGAGTTGTTCAGCCTTTGGGTGCCGTACGTGCTCGCCAACCGCCAGAAAATCATGGTGAACCTCGACTGGACCGAGTTTGACGACGACGACCAGTCGATGCTCGTTGCGAGCATCCAAACGAAGCATGGGCGCTCGACGGCCTTGATCTGGAAGACTGTAATTAAGAGCAAACTGAAGAACCGCAGGAACGCTCACGAGGATGAGTTGATGGTTCGCCTCCGTGAGTTGGTGCCTCCGACTGTGAAAGTTACTATCGTGGCCGATCGGGGTTTTGGTGATCAGAAACTCTACGATTTTTTGAAGGAGTTGGGGTTCGAGTACATCATTCGGTTCAAGGGGAACATCCAGGTCACCAATGACAAAGGTGAGGCGCGGATGGCTCGGGAATGGATGGGCAAGAACGGCCGCATGCGCGTCTTGCGTGACGCGTTTGTCACTGCGGATCGCTACCCGATTTCCACGGTGATTTGCGTCCACGACAAAGGGATGAAAGATCCATGGTGTATCGTGTCTAGCGATCCATCCTTGAAGGGGAGCGAAGCGAAGAAAGTTTATGGCAAACGTTTTACGTGCGAAGAGACCTTCAGAGACGTCAAAGATATCCACTTCGGCATGGGAATGAGCTGGCAGCCGATTGGGCGAACAGATCGACGAGATCGTATGATGATGATGGCCGTCCTCGCCATGGCTCTACTCACGATGCTAGGGGAGGCTGGAGAGCAGGCAGGTTTGGATCGCTTACTGAAGACAAGCACGCGAAAACGGCGCCAGTTGTCGTTGTTTCGGCAGGGCTTGCGTTGGTACTCTCTTATGCCAACACTTCGAGAGGATCGCTTGCAACTATTAATGGAACACTTCGTCGCAGTGATGGCGGAACATGAGGTATGCCGAGAACTTTATGGTGCTATCTAGAAATGAGGGGATGGCTCAGGGCGCTAGCACGAGCATCGTCTCTCCTGGAGTTGTCTCAACCTCGGCGTAGAAACGTTCCCCGAGCGCAGCAAGTTCCGCGGGTGTCCGTCGAGAACTCTTCGTTTTTTTTGTCGTGACCGACCGCTTGGATTTTCGTCGCACACTCGAAGAACTGCTTGACGCTGCAGCTCGGACCGCTGCGCGGACCTGTTCCTCATAGGCCGCTAAGTGATCCTGCACCAGCCGCTCGATGGCTTGTCCCAACTCTGAAATGCTTGCTGTTGTCATGCACCCGGAATCGCATGCCCGGAGCGCCGCATCAACCAGGGGCCTGAACAGTTACATCTTTCGGAGCAGAATTTTGCTTCGAAGAGTCTGACTAAGACAGGGTTTGGGACGTCACGCCGAGCGCTCGCCGACGGGCAAGGGTGCAGTAGCTCGGCCAAAGCCGGCCGGATCTCGGCCAAAGTGGCCGGATCTCGGCCGAGGCTGCACGCACTGCGGCGACCACCCTTGAAATCATTGCGTTCTCTCTTGGCACCCAAGCTGCATTGTTCCACAGCCATGAAACCTCATGATGGCCTCTTCAAAGAACTCTACACCGATCCCGCCCAGGCCCTGGCCTACTTCGAGACCTTCTTACCTCCAGAGCTCGTCGCGCAGCTCGACCTCACCCGGGCCAAGATCGAGCCCGGCAGCCTCCTCGACGAGTCCGTGCGCTGGCGCTACACCGACCTCCTCTACCTGATCCCCTGGCGCTCATCGCCGGCCGACGGTGAAGGCGACGCCCCTGGCAAGGGCACCGACGCGACAACGCCCCCAGACAGCCTCCTCCTCTACCTGCTCTTCGAGCATCAGAGCAGCGTCGATCCGTGGATGCCCTATCGGATGCTGCGCTACGCCATGCGGATCTGGGATCAGTGGCTAAAAAAATACCCGGACAGCAAGCGTCTACCGCCCCTCCTGCCCTTGGTCTTCTACCACGGTGACCGGCCCTGGCGCGCTCCCACGAAGCTGTCAGACCTTATCGCCTTGCCCTCCGATCCACGTGCTCAGCGCCTCCTAAGCGCCCATCTCCCGAGCTACAAGTTCCTTCTCCACGAGACCGCGACCCTCCCCGCCGAGCGCCTGCGCGGCCGCGGCATGGCCCGCCTGGCCTTGCTCCTTTTCACCCACGGCCGCGGAAAGGAGATCCTCTCGCAGCTCCGCGACCAGCTGGACGAGATACGCATCGAGTTTCAGCGGGGCGAGGCGGGATTGAAGAACCTGGAGTTGATGGTAACCTATTTGTTGATAGTCAACGCGGATCTGAGCGGCGCCGAGCTCTCGGAGGTCCTGATCGAGGTTGACGAGAGCCTAGGAGCCCTGGCGATGACCCTCCAAGAGATGCTGATCAAGAAATCCCTGAAGCAAGGTCGGCAAGAAGGTCGGCAAGAAGGTCGGCAAGAAGGTCGGCAAGAAGGTCGGCAAGAAGGTCGGCAAGAAGGTCGGCAAGAAGGTCGGCAAGAGAGCTTGCAAGCGGTGGCTCGGAAGCTCATCGACCAGGGGATGTCTGTCACCCAGGTCGCCGAGATCTCGGAGCTTCCCCTCGAAGAGGTGCAAGCGCTTCTGCACTAAGGTGCCCATCCCCCAAGCCTCTCGCGCCCAAGCGCAGCGCCCCCGGTGTCGATGCTCTCCAGACGACGCTTCTCGCCGTCCAGAAGCGACGCGAGAGCCACCTGCTGGGCAAGCTCCCCCGCGCCGAAGAGACGCAAGACGAGGCGTCCCGGGAGTTCATCCTCTAGCGCATCGAAGAGCTGCGCGAGGGCCTTCGTCTCGACCTCCGACGACAACTTCAGACCCCGCTGAAGAACAAAGTGCGACGCCCCGTCTTTGACGCCGAACACCCTCGTCGCGAAACCGCGCGCCCCTGCACCTTCCACCTTCACGACATCATCAACGAGCCCCTTCAAGAGGGCCTTCGCTAAACTCGGTCATGACTCTCTCCCAGAGAGAGCCACCAAGGGGCAGCGATCACACCCTCCGAGATGTAGAGACAGAAGAGCGCGTCATCGAAGGTGGTATGGTTTTCGATGCCTCCAGCTCGATCGAGATCTTCGATTCACTTGATCTTGCGTGGCGATGTCGAGGAGAACGTTGCTGTCAACGAGGACGGCGCTCATGGCCCCTCCCGGAAGGACGCCAAGACCCGGCGTTTCCGCACCTTGACCTCGGCGAAGTTCCACGTCCCGCCAATGAGCGCCCCACGATGGGCACGGTCTCGGTCAGGATCGCCTTCCTGGTGGTCTTTTTGCCGAAGGTTTTGAGCACCACGCGCTTG
>JAGLDW010001151.1 GCA_023145395.1 Lentisphaeria bacterium
ACCATTGTCCGTGCCGCGAAAACCGGGAGGAGGGCAGGATCTGCGCCCATCTCGTTGCGCTGGGCCTGGAGGCCGTGCGGCTCTACAGCGATCCCCACCGCGTCGACAGGATGCAGGAGGAAAAGCGGCGCGCGGAACGGCTGGCATCGTTCGACGAAACCGCCTACCACAGCCGCGACCCCGACGGGATGCCGGCTCAATTACGCATCACGCTCAAACAGAGCTGGCGGGAACATCTAGCGGAGCGCCAAGTTTCGCTGCGCTGCGCGGTGGAGATGGAGGGAAAGACCATTCCGCTCAACGAGGTTCCGAAGAAGGACCCACTCGCCTTAAGCCCGGACGATGAAAACCTGCTGTTTGTGCTGGAAGACATTTGCGAAGGCCCGGCCAAGGGAAAGTTTACCGCCACCCTCTCCGACTTTATCAATATTCTCGAACTATGCGGCGGAAAGCCGATCCATGAAGGCGGGTGCGAGGGGTATCTGATGGTGGACGAGGGCATTACCGCCACCTTTGTCCGCATGGATCTAGATGAAGAAACCGGCGAGCTGGTGCTTTCCCTCCACACCGGGCTGGGCGAACCGTTGACGTGCGTGGTGAGCGGGGGGAATGGCTGGATTCTGCAGGACGGGGTTTTCACGAAGCTCGAAAAGGTATTGCCCGGCCCGTTGCGCGCCATCTACGACGCCCCCGTGCGCATTCCGCGCGATGCCGTTCCGGCGTTCATGAAGAACGAGCTTCCGATGCTGGAAAGCCTAATGGCGGTGGAAGCCAATATTTCCCCCGACATGCTTTCGCTCAGCCCGGCCAAGCCGCGCTTCCGGCTGGCGGTGGAGGGAACGCAGACCGCGCTCTCGGCCACGCTCCATGCCGAATACGGGATCGTCCGGCTCGTCGCCGGACGCGACGAGGCGCTGGGCCATTTTTCCATTCCTTCCGAAGACGACCTGCTCGATTTCCAGATCCGCAACCCGGAGGCCGAACAAGAGGCGCTGGAGATTGCCACCGATGTCGGCTTCCGCGGGAAACGCGGCGACATGCTGATGCAGA
>JAGLDW010001152.1 GCA_023145395.1 Lentisphaeria bacterium
ACGCCCCTTGGTGCCGTTGAAGCAAATGCGATAGCCCTCCCACGGGCAGAATGCGTTCAGGGAATAGGTCATGACCGCGCGGTTCGTGTACTTCACCATCACGCTCATCGTGTCCTCGATCGAGATGCCATCGCCGAACACGCTCTGGTCGCGATAGTACCCATCTTCCTTTTCCGGGCCGTAGTACAAGCCATGCATATTCTTGTTGTCGTCCTTCACCTTCAACGCGAACGGATCCTCTGCGGCGACCGCATTGTCGCGTGAACGGCTGTAGAACGCCGTCACCCCGCGCTCCTCGGCATTCTCGCGTCCGTAGTAGCGCAGATCCCCGAGTGCGAACACGGTCGCGGGCGTGGAATCGATCCACCAGTTGACCAAATCAAAGTGATGCGTTGCCTTGTGCACCATCAAGCCCCCGCCATTGCGCTTGTCCCGATGCCAGCGCCGGAAATAGTCCGCCCCGTGGGATGTGTCCAGCATCCACTCGAAATGCAGACTGACCACATCTCCGATCATTCCGCTCTTGATGATTTCCTTGACCTTGGTGTTGCGGGGGGAGTAGCGATAGTTGAACGTTACGGTCAGGTTCTTGCCTGTGCGCTCCACCGTGTCGATGATCTGCTGGCACTTTGCGGCATCCACGGTCATGGGCTTTTCGCTGATCGCGTCGCAGCCCAAATCCATGGCCCGGCAGATGTAGCGATGGTGTGTACGGTCCACGCTCGTCACAATCACCGTGTCCGGTTTGTGGTCCGCGATCATCTGGTCGAACTCATGCGCCAGATAGGTCGGAAGAGGATCGTGCTTGAACTCCTCCTGGATTTTGCCGTTGTTGTAGTCCATGCGGCTTTGGTTGACATCGCAGAACGCGGCAAGCTCGCCGTGCTCGCTGAAGTCCGTCATCAGAGCCTTGGTATACATCCAGGAGCGACCGCCACTGCCAACCAGCACATACTTCTTCTTCATCATTCCATCCTTCATCTGCCGTTTTATCGAAAGGCCGCACGAAAACCTGCGTCTATATGAGACGGAAAATATGCCTCCACACAGCGCAACTTCAATGGGGACCGCACCTTCGACGAGACGTGCAAAAGGTTGAATCCCTCCGTGCAAAAGCTAGTTTTAGGCACACGTTTGTAGTACCCATGATTTTGTCTTGGCCGCCATGGGATGAAGTTGTGCCGACACCAACCACAAGACACCAGAAGGAGACTGGAAGATGATCGACAAGGAACTTCTCAAACTTCTCGCCTGCCCCGCGTGCGAAAACCGCCCTCCCGTCCATGAGGATGAAGAGACTGGCGCCCTCGTCTGCGAGGCATGCGGGCGCCACTACCCCGTTCGCGAAGGCATTCCCGTCATGCTTGTCGAAGAGGCTACGATTCCAGGTGGGACAGAAGGCGCGTAGGCTTCATCGCCGCGCATGCCCAACACCTTCGCCACTCCTTGATACCACTTCCCGGGAGAGGCACAGTGTGATCGGGAATCCCGAAGTTTTTTCTCAGCATGGAGCCAACGGCACATGGCGGACGCAGATAGCACCCCAAAAGATGAGCAGGCACAGCAGCCCGAGGCGCTGGGAGGAGGCGCCTACGAGGTGCTTCGCAAGAGACTCCAGGCTCTCAACACCGACTTGGTCAAACGCCTTGAATCCTTGAACGCCAGCCGCAAGGAGCTATTCGGGGGGCAGGAGAGCCAGATCATCGGGAACGACCGCATTCCCACCGAGAACAACTGCGTCCCCCGGGATATCATCGGCGTCGGGAATCGCCTGGTTTTCGGATACAATGTCCATATCGGGCTGAAAACGGAGACCAAGCTGGAGGATGTGTTCAGCGTCCACGAGTTCGACGGCGAGGGATTCCGGGGAGTGGATGACTCCCTGTTGGCCGCCCCCGCGTTCCGTCATGATTTCTGCGAACTCTACAAGTACTACAAGAACGCCCGCTTCCTCCAGTTCATCAAGACCACCGGCAGATTGCTGTTCCTCTTCCAGGTTGGCAACACAGTCACCGACCTGCGCATCTTCCGTTTTTCCATCAACAACGACGGCACTCTCTCCTACATCGACGACCGAGGCGAAGGGGATCTCAAACTTCCCTCGCAGCAGCAATTCGAGTGGACCGCGACCACGCGTGACGACCAGGTGCAGGGAATGCACCCCCATATCAACATCCTCGACCGCATCTTCGTCGAATGCATCGGTGGCGACCTAACCATCAAGGTCGAGAACAACACCGATACGGGGAGCGGCATTGTCTCGGAGTCCGTCGACCACCCGGATCAGACTCTCGACGACGCGGACATTCAATACGCCACAGTTGGCGAACTGATCCTCCTCAAGATCCTCCCCTACCGCGAGACCGCCTGGCGTCACTTCGTCTTCAATGGCCGCAACCAGACAGCCGTCCGCACCGACAGCATCGCCCAGGCATGCATCGAGCTTCCCGAGGATCACGGCATCATCTTCCCCCGGGGCTACTATCTCCGCGAAGGTGGCGTGCGCCTCTTCGACGAGGATGTCGCAGGCATGATCTTTCTCGAAAGCATTCCTTCTCCGAATGGCGAGGATTTTCTCTACGTCTTCTACCATGAGGAGCAGGGACGCCATCTCCTCTTCCAGTACAACCTCATCACCAAGGAACTGGCCAATCCACTGTTCTGCCATGGCTATTCGCTGTACGGCGATGGCAGGATGATCATGTTCAACGCCCCCGACGACGAACCCCGGCGCATTCACCCCATGCAGATCTGGCAGACCCCTTTCTGCGGCAGCGACACCCAGCCCGACATCCAGAGCGACTCCATTCTCGCCAAGATCGGAAACCGCGAGCTTGTCCGCGCCATTTCCGAGGGGTATGGAGTCAGTCGCCTGATCATGAGCGAGGAGATCACTCTCGACATTTACAACGAGATCATTCGAGCCACCACAAACGCCCTCGACGGACACTATTGGCTCGACCAGGAGGAGGCAGGCAACATCGCCGCCGTGGTGCGGGACCTCAAGGCGGCGGCCGTCGCCGCCATCGGCGAATACGAAAAGGTGCTCGCAATCCGTGGCAGCACCGATGTGCAGATGTCTGAAAACCAGGCTGCCGTCCGGCAATGTCTGCTCGACCACACTCCCGATAGAATGGGTAATGTCGATGACTATGTGAATGCTCTAGGCGAGCTTCGCGCCCGCAGAGGCCAGGTCATCAGCCTCCGCGAACAGCGCTACGCCGATCAGGACGCGATCGCTGAAATGGATGCGAAACTGGCCGATGCCGCCCAGCACCTCGCACACTCCTGCGCCGACTTTCTTCTTGGAGCCGACACCCTCAAACCCTATGTGAAAGCCAGCGCCGAGATCGCCAAGACACTTGCAGGACTCACAAAACTCGTTGACATCGACGGGCAGAGCGAGAAACTGGAGGATCTCGCCTCCCGCCTCGACTTGCTCACCGATGTGGTCAACAACCTGGAGATCTCCGACGCCACGAAAACCACGCAAATCGTCGACACCATCACGGATGTCTACGCTGTCGTGAACCGCACCCGGGCCGCCATTCGCAACCGGCGAAGCGAGGTGGGGAAGGCCGAGGCGTCCGCGGAGTTCGCGGCACAGTTCAAACTGGCGAGCCAGGCCATCACCAACTACATCGGCATGTGCGACTCGCCCAAGAAATGCGACGAGTACCTCACCAAGGTGATGATCTCCATCGAGGAACTTGAGGGAAAGTTCGCCGAATTCGACGAGTATGTGGCCCAACTCGGCGAGAAGCGGGAAGAGGCATACAGCGCCTTCTCCGCACGGAAACAGGTGCTCGACGAGGAGCGGCAGCGACGTGTCGGGACTCTCGAATCCTCCGCGCAACGCATACTCGCAGGCGCCGTCAACCGCGCCGAGACCTTCAAAGACGTCGATGAGGTCAATGCCTACTTCGCCTCCGACATGATGGTCGCCAAGCTCCGCGACATCATCGCCAAGCTCCATGCCATGGAGGAATCGGTCAAGGGCGACGATCTCGCCGGACAACTGAAAAGCGCGCGGGACGAGATCATCCGCCGTCTTCGCGACAAGATCGATCTCTTCACCGATGGCGACAACATTATCTCCTTCGGGGACTACAAGTTCACGGTCAACACACAGTCCCTCGAACTGACCACCGTCTACCGCGGCGGCGAGATGTGCTACCATCTCACCGGAACGGATTTCTATGAGAGAATCGACGATCCCGAGTTCCAGGAGACCCGTCCGTTCTGGGATCAGGAGATCGTCAGCGAGTACCCCGAGGTCTACCGGGGAGAATACCTAGCCTATCAAGTGCTGCGCGCCGCGG
This sequence comes from Lentisphaeria bacterium, assembly GCA_023145395.1. Taxonomy (GTDB): domain Bacteria; phylum Verrucomicrobiota; class Lentisphaeria; order Oligosphaerales; family Lenti-02; genus JAGLDW01. Next base: position 4,323 of record JAGLDW010001152.1, read on the forward strand.
TCGGAAACGATGGCGCCCTTTCGCTGCCCCAGCTTGCAGAGTGGGCGGATGATCCAGCCGCACTCCTGAAACAAGTCCGCGAGTTCTCCGCCGGCCTCTACAACGAAGGGTACGAGAAGGGGGTTCACGACGCCGACGCGGCCGCTATTCTCGCTCCTCTTATCACCCTCCACCAGACCTGCGGGCTACTGCGCTACGATTCCGAGTGCCGAGCGTGCGCCATTCTCTTCTGGTGCCTTTTTCCTGACAAGCAGAAGCTCGAGCAGCTGCGCACCCGGATGCAGTCCTTCGGGGATCTTCCCCGGCTCTTCGGTCTGGCCCAGGTACGAAAAGAGTACATCGCGGAGATGAACACCCTCATCACCGGGTTCTTCGGAGAACTCGGCCGCTCCCAGAATCCGGTTGTCCTTGGTCAGGCCGCCGAATATCTCTACTATGAATTGCAGGATGAGGAGGAACTGCAGTTCACCGTCAATGCGCTCGCCGTGGAATTGCACGGCAGGTTCGAGACAACCTTGCGCGACGGACGTGTCCACAAGCGCTTCACCAACGCCATCGGCGGGGTGGCGGATACGGCCGCGCGCATCAACTTGATCTACGACTGGGTCGAAGCCTATACGCGGGACAAGGAACCGGATGAGTCCAGGCACCTCGTCTGGGAAGTGGTCGCGCTCATCGCCGCCGGCGATGTGATCAACCAGAACGCCAGCAAGGTCGGCACCTTCGCGAACGTCGAGGACCTGCTCGGACAGCATCCGCTCATCCAGAGCGGCACACTGGGCATCCACCTCGACCTCTTTCTCGCCAAGATGGCTCACTTCACCGAGGCTCGCGTGCCCGCGTACGTGCGCTACACACAGCTCCGCACCACATTGGTGGAAGCACGCCGCATAGAAATGAGGCTCGAGGAGTTCCAGGGGCGCGTCATGGGTTCGTTTGTGCGGAACAAGCTGATCAACGACGTCTATCTGAATCTAGTCGGAGCGAATTTCGCCAAGCAGATGGGAGTTGCGGGAGATACCAAACGCACGGATCTCATGGGCATGCTCCTGCTCATTTCACCTCCGGGCTACGGCAAGACGACTCTCATGGAATACATCGCCAATCGTCTCGGCCTCGTCTTCATGAAGATCAATGGACCCGCCATTGGGCACGGAGTCACCAGCCTCGATCCCACAGAGGCGCCCAATGCCACCGCCCGCGAGGAACTGAAGAAACTCAATTTGGCTCTTGAGATGGGCAACAACGTGATGATCTACCTGGATGACATCCAGCACTGCAATCCCGAGTTTCTCCAGAAGTTCATCTCGCTCTGCGATGCCCAGCGCAAGATCGAGGGTGTCTATCAGGGAATCGCGCGCACCTATGACCTGCGGGGCAAGAAGGTTGCCGTGGTCATGGCTGGAAACCCGTATACGGAAAGTGGCGCCAAGTTCCGCATTCCCGACATGCTCGCCAACCGCGCCGACACCTACAACCTTGGCGACATCTCCGAGACAGCCGCTGACGTGTTCGCCCTTTCGTTCATCGAAAACGCCATGACTTCGAATCCATCCCTGACCGAGATCAGCAACCGCAGCCATGAGGATCTGTACCGCTTCGTGCAAGCCGTGGAGGCAGACTCCACCGAAGGCATTGATTTTGACTATGGATGGTCTGCAGCCGAGGCGGAGGACATGATGAGTGTGCTCCGCAAGCTCATGCGTGTCCGAGACATCGTCCTCACGGTCAACAAGCAGTATATCCGCTCCGCCGCCCAGGAGGAGGACTATCGGACCGAGCCGTCCTTCAAACTGCAGGGATCCTACCGTAACATGTGCCGCATGGCCGAGAAAGTGTTCCCGATCATGACCGAAGCCGAGGTCGACCAGCTCATTCTCGACCACTACGCCAATGAGTCGCAAACCCTGACCACTGGCGCGGAGGCCAATTTCTTGAAGTTCAAGGAGATGATGGGCACGCAAGACCCGGATGAGCGGGCGCGTTGGAGCGAGATCAAGACAGAGTTCAACCGGCGGCAGGCACTGGCGGGTGTTGACGACGCGGACGACATGGGCAAGGTGCTCGCGCAGCTCTCTGCCTTCAATGCCAATCTGGGACATGTGCGGAACTCTCTCGAGAAGGGGTTCGACGCAGGATTCATCGGCTTGGCGGAGACCGTGAGCCACGCACTGGAGCGGGCGGCCCAGGCTGGACGTGCGGAGCCCATCGACCTGGCACCGCTCGTCGAAGCCATCCAGAACCGCATGGACGTCGGAGGTGGTGCCCCAACCTCTCTCCCCCCTCTGCAAATCCAGGCATCACTGCCCGAATCCTTTGGCAAGACTCAGGAGCGCGAGGCGGCCGTCCTGGAGTCGTTGGTTGGCGTCATGGAGGATCTTCGTGAACACGGAAAAGCCACCATTGCGCTCCGAGAGTTTCTTGAGCAATTCGTGGTCGAGGAACAGGCAAACGCCCAGGCGACGACGAAGAGCCAGGACGCGCAGAAACCGCTCCGCGCCATCGTGACCAAGCGCAGACAACAGTAACCGGACCCACAGCATGCATTCCGACGCAGTGGCGTGACGATGACAGAGAAACGCACCCCAGACCAACTCTATGCCGCGCTCGCACGACGGGCGCGATTGCGTATTGGCATGCTCCATGCGCTGCTCTTCCTGACCGTGTTCTGTCTGCTCGGCTACACGTTTCCCTTGATTGAAAAACAGGTGACGAGCGCCGGCATGGCCCGAGCCTTCGCACTCGTGGGGAGCGCCATCCTGTTTTTCGGTTCGGTCGCATCCGCCCTCTGGCTCTCCTTCCGTCCCGCATTCCGCAGGGCGCGTGTGGAGGAGATGCTGGTTCTCGCGCCGTTGGCCGCCGCCCAGATCGAGACGCTCTTTACCGATGAGTTCATCGGTGCGCTCGAGAAGGAGATGGTGCACACTATCGCGCGCAGGCAAATCGGCACACGCCTGGAAGGCACCCTCGCCTGGCGCGCTCTCGTCCGCGATGCTCGCCCCATCGTCTGCCTAGCCGTGCTGGCCGCAGTCATCACGATGATTGCGCTGATCTACCGAAAAACGCCCATAGAGGCGGCACAGGCACTATTGGCATCGATGACGACCACCAAACGCCCTCCCCTCCGCATCGTCCACCTCAGCCCCAAGCACCATTGGTTGAGGACTGCCCAACCCGTTGGTATCCGCGTCGAGTTCAATCGCCCCCCACGTGGTGCCGTATCCGCCATTGTGCTGCCTGAGCAGGAAGAGAAGAAAAAGCGCCTCCTCCTCGTTCCTGTCGATGGGGGGTTTGAAGGGGAACTCCCCCCGCAAGAGGCACCCTTCACCCTCCAGTTCCTCGCCGAAGGTGGAGTCAGCGACACCAGGCGCTTCAGCATCTACCCGAAACAGGTTGTGCAACTTCTCGGACTGGATATCCTGGATGGGACGGGACGCATCGTCCAATCCATCACCCCCGCACAGTTCCCGGCCCGCACCCGGGCGCGGCGCGAAATGCGATGGAAAATCCGGCCACCACCATGCCCGGTTCGCGAGTTTGGTGTCACATCCAAGACGATCTCTCTCAACCGAATCAAAACGGGCGCTGGAACTGTGTTGCTGCAAGCGCGCACAAAGCAGGGCGAACACACGTTTCAGACCTACTGGCAGGGCCAGGGCACCCCCCCGCAAACCGAGGATACCTATGCGATTTCCTGTCTAGAGGATATGCCGCCACGCGTGGCGTTGCGCCTGACTGGACAACCATCAAAAGACGATGTGTGGAGTTTTCCCCTGGCGTTTGT
>JAGLDW010001153.1 GCA_023145395.1 Lentisphaeria bacterium
CGACGCGCCGTCTGGATGATCGCAGTCGCTGGGCGGCGTGGAACATCCGCACCTGCCACACCCCCGCGCAGGGCTTCCATATTGACGCCTGTCCAAACGGTGATTACCGCATCCTGCTGAACAACTCCTGCAAGCATCGCACTTGCCCGCTCTGCGGCGCAATGGAGACAGAGCTGTGGCTCGAACGGCAGTCGGCCAAGGAACTACGCTGTCCACACCATCAGGTGGTATTCACCTCTCCGGCTGCTCTACGCGTGCTGTGGCACTGGAACCGCAGGGCGTTCACCACTCTGTATTTCCGAGCGGCCTGGCATACACTGCGCGAGCTTCTAGGTGATGAACGGCACCTCGGCGGTCTGCCAGGGGCGATTGCAGTATTCCAGAGCTGGGGCGATAAACTACAGGAGCACCTCCACCTGCACTTCATCATCACAGCTGGAGGGCTGACACCATCGGGACACTGGTCGGCAGGTGATCCCTCATACCTGCTACCCGGAGCGGTGCTGGCTGCTAAGTTCCGCGGCAAGTTTCTGGCGTACCTGCGCAAGGGGCTCACCGGCGATAAGCGCCGAGGCTGTGATCCGAAGATCAATCTACCGCCATCGATGACGCTCCGGCAGGCACTCGACCTGCTCGACAACCTGAAGCGCGAACGATGGCACATACGCATCGAGGAGGCCTACCCTCACGCCGGAGCGGTGTTGAAGTACGCAGGACGCTACATCCGCCGGGGGCCGCTTTCGGAGCGACGCATTATCTCCTATGACGGGATGAACGTAAGTATAGCCTACGCGCATCCCGAGAAGCATACCCGGGACTCCTTCACACTGCCGGCACTCGAGTTCGTTCGCCGGGTACTTGCCCACGTGCCCGAGAGCGGCACACACTGCGTGCGCGCCTACGGGCTCTACCACAGTGCCTGCCGGAAGAAACTCAATCAGGCGCGCCAGCTCCGCGGCCAGCAGCCCTACGAACCGGAAGCCGAGCCGCCCGACACCCACGAGCTGCTTCACCGCATGTTCCCCGACTTCACGGGCGACCTGTGTCCGAAGTGCCACGCGAGACTCGTCACAGTAAAGGTCTTCCGCCGGGGCCATTCCCCGCCACTGCAGAGGAGCGCCGCATGAAAACCGACCCGCAGACAACGACTAAAGCCACGGCCGTCCGCCGAACTGTACCCATGACCACCGAAATGCCCTCCCGTA
>JAGLDW010001154.1 GCA_023145395.1 Lentisphaeria bacterium
TGACGATCTCTTCCTTCCACTCGGCTGTCTTTTTGTACACGACGCGTGAGAAGAAGACCGCCATGTCACTGCGGGATGACTCCGGCCAGCTTTGCAGGCGCGTGCCCATCAACGTCAGCGCGACGGCGTCACTGATGCCGCCTGAGTCACGGCTTTGAACCGCGCGGTAGAAATTCACCGGCGGCACACGGAAGTTGCTGCCGCTCGAGGTCAAAAGCTCCCGGGCGAAGCGATCGAGAGGCATGTCCGATTTCACCGCCTCGCGAATCCAGCGATAGTACGCCTGCACACCATTCGGCCACAAGTTGATGGGAAACTCCGCCTTGACCCGAAGCAAGTCGCACCACTTCAACGTCCAGTAGTCGTTGAACTCGTCCCGCTTCAACAAGTCCTCGATCAGCCGGGCGCGCTTGTCCGCCCGCTTGCTCGCCAGGAAAGCGCCCACTTCCTCGGACTGGGGCAGAACACCAATCGCATCCACATAGACGCGGCGCAGAAAAACGGCGTCGGAACAGAGATGCGCAGGCTCGATGCCCTTCTTCCGCAGAGCGGCCAGCACGGGTTTGTCCACAGAGGTGGCGGGGACGAACGCCCCTTTGATCTCGAAGGGGCCGACGATGCCGGAGGGGATATCCGCCCCGTGGAGCGCAAGCGCCAGAAACCCGAAAATACGCAAGACACGCATGAATTCTTCTCCGTCGATGCTGCTTCTGGCCCACCACCGTCGCGAGGGATCGTCGATCACGCCTCGCACACAAGAAGAAACGTGCCAGAATAGATCATATTGCCACACAAACCACAATTTGGCAATGCCTTGAACCATATGCGCCAAGGGGACATTGTAGTTTGGTCCATCTTCCAAAGGAGCTGCACACATGCCATTTCCGTTCAAGACTCGCCTTGCCAATGCCTGGAACCGGTTCGCCAGGCGCCGAGCACCCACCGGGCGAAAGGGCACCTGGATGCCGATCGTACGAATGGCCAAATTTGTGCCGGTTGCCCTCCTGCTTCTGTCGGGTTGCGCGACCCGGCCAGGAGGCGTGAGTAGCGGTGATCTGACCATGGAATTTGGCGAGGCGGGAGTTCTCACGGGCATCCGCCTCGGCCCCGAGATCTTCCGCCACACCTCTCTCCCCGCCGGTTTTTCTCTTCGAGACTGGGACAGTCGCCTTCTGACAAGCGTGCAGGGGAACCGAGTTCGAAAGAAGGAGGGCACTCATGTGTCCGCCGTCTCCGAGGCGTCTGGTTTCAGGCTCGAGGCGGATTTCAGAGAACACCCGGATCATATTTCCTGCCAAGGACGCATTCTCGATCTTCGCCAAGGCGGGGACCGCGCCGTGGACGTGGTGTTCAAGATCCCGTTCTCTCCAGAATCTGGTGCGCGTTGGTGGCCTGACATCCTGGGACCGGCGGAGGCCATCCCCGAGGCAACGCCATCCCAACGCATGGGTTCTCCGCGAAGCAGTCTCTCGTTCGCACCCGTCAAGGCAAGACGCTTCCGCCTCTATCAACCCCTCGGCCAAGGATGTATCAGGCAGCCGAACATGCTCTGGGTGGGGGAGCTCGAGGCCTATGGCCGGGATCTCAACGAAAACCACGTGCGAAGCAATGCGGTGAAGCGGCTGGCGGGGGACAGCAATGCAGGCAAGTACTCCATCAAACAGGTGGCCGACGGCCTACGCAACGACAACTTCGACACCAACTGGCTGAAACGGGGCTGGGCCTCCAAGAACCAACCAGTCCCCCACTGGATCGAGGTGGAGTTCGCCGAAGAGACCGAGCTGATCCGCTTTGATGTGTATTGGTGCCGGGAGCGCTTCGGCTATGCCACCTCACGACAGTTCCACCTCGAGTACTGGGATGGTCGAACTTGGCGGCGCGTGGACGCAGCCGTCACCAACAAAGCGCCGCGCCTGGGCGATGCGGAAAAAGCCCAGTTCGCCGAACGAAGCACGGCCAGCTACACCGAGACCTATCCCCTCGCCTGCGTCACCGACGGCAAGGGAACAATCGGCCTGGGCATGGCCATCCCGCCAGACTCGCCGTGTGGATTTCGGTTCGAATATGACTGGGAGGAAAGAATGCTTGTCCTGACCCTGAAGTTCGGGCTCAGCGCACTTCCCCGCAGAGCCGAGCTACAATCGCAGGCGCCATTTCGATTTGTGATTTTTGCAGTGGATGGGCGCTGGGGATTTCGCGATGCGGTTCAACGCTACTACAGCCTCTTTCCAAAACAGTTTGAGCGTGTGACCAAACTTGACGGCCTGTGGCTTCTGGGGAGACTCGGGAAGATCCCCAATCCACACCACTACGCCTATGCGGAGCACGGTGAAGGCAACGCCGAGCTGGATTCCTTCTGGGGGATCTACACCTGTCCATACGTTCTAGTGGGCCAACGCGAGTTCTCCACCAGCGCAGGCAGCTACGAGGAGGCTATGTCGAAGTACGCGCAACTGGATCCCGCACTGCGAAGCTTCTATGGACCGGGCCTCAAAGAGATCATCGAAAACTGCCACCTGCAACGGGCGGACGGCAAGCGTTCTCTCCTGCTTCGCCGAAGGGGCGGCTCTCTGAATGGGCCGGCCGTGGCCACGTTCCCCATGAACCCCGACCCCAGCCTGTATGAAGGCACGGACAGGAAAACGGCGGGGAAGGAGACTCTCGCCCACGTCGCCAGCATCCTGGAGCGGGCGTCCGGCGTGGACGGAATCTATGTGGACTCCCTCTCGTCATGGGGTGCATACAAAAACGCACGGCGGGAGCATTTCGAGTTTGCCGACATCCCGCTGACGCACGACAAGCAGGGCAATGTCGTCATGGACAACGCCCTGGCCCACATCGAGTTCCTGCGCGCGCTCCGGAAGCAGATGCCCTCCCGCGACAAGGTGATCTTCGGCAACGGCATCCGCAGGGGTCGGGCCTGGGCGGCATTCTGCTGCGACGTGCTTGGGGTGGAGGCGTCTCGGTCCGTCCACCGCGGCGCCAGTCACTATGCCTTCTTCCGGACGGTTGCCCGCCACAAGCCATTCCTGCTCCTCTACTACTACAACTATCCCAAAATGGATCTACCGCGAGAAGGTGTGTCCGAATACATTCAGAGCGCGGTTGCCTTCGGAATTTCACCGGAGACACGCCCATTCGGCAAGGAACGGGAGCGGGATCTCGACCTCTACAACACCTTCATCCCCATCCTGCGCCTACTGGGCCAGGCAGGTTGGGAACCCCTGACCCACGCCATCAGTACGGACGCAACAGTCTGGTTGGAACGCTTCGGGACAGGTGCCAAAGGGCTGTTCTTCACTCTCTACAACCCCACTGATGCTCCCAAGACCGTCGGCATCACGATCGACCACGATGCATTGGCATACGGCGCGGACCAGCCCATTCGAGAAATCGTGCTAAAGCGCCGCCTGACGGTCGCGAACCTGGAGACGCTCGAGTTGCCGCCCAAATCGCTCCGGGTGCTGCAGATCGGCAGCGCGCCGATGCCGCCGACCCCGCCAGCGCTGTCGAGAGAGGCTATCGCCAAGCAACTGCTCGCTACACGTCGGGAGAAATGGAAGGGCAATGGGGATCTGCTGGCCAATGGCAGCTTCGAAGTGCTTGATGCGCAGGACAAGCCGATTGGCTGGCGTCTCGCCGCCGAAGCACCGGCCGTGGCGCACGTGGTGAGTCAGGACGCACGTGCCGGCACACAATGTATCCACATCACCGATGGAAACGACCGCGCCTATGCGGAAGCGGTTCAGACGTTCGCTTTCATCCAGCCCGGTAAGGTCTACGTCCTCAGCGGCTGGGTCCATCAGTCTGAAAAGGCTCCCGATCCGGGACGCCTCTACTTCCAGTGGCGAGGGGATGAGGGCAGGATCGAGCAAGGACGGCGTCTTTTTCCGCGCGCCACGAAATGGACGCGTTTTGAATGGACACTTGTGCCCCCGGCGGGAGCGACAACACTCCATCTAGCACTGGGCTGTTCCCGGAAAGAGGCGACCGAGCTTTGGCTCGACAACGTCAATCTATCAGACCGATCCCAATGACCGACCGCCGTGAAGACCGCTTGCGTTGCGCGCGGCTCTGATGCCCCCCCCCGCTACTTGAGGTATCTGTCGGCTTGTTTGCGGATGTCCTCGTCGGCGATGGTCTCGAGCCAGGTTGTGGCTTTCTCGCGATCGTACTTCGCAATGGACTGGATGAAAGCCAGTGCAGCCTTGTCGCGTGTGTGTGGGTCTTGAAGTCCACTGACAAAGGTCTCCGCCTGCTCCTCGTTGCTCTCCGTCCAGTTTCTCACCAGCGTCGAGACAGAGGTGTCGCGCATGGAGCCTTCGGGGAAGGACACAATCCAGTCCGCCGCCTGATCCGGGTCGGTGCGGGACCATTGACGGACGACGCTCTGCGTTGCCGATTGGGTGCCGTTGCTCTCGGGCATGGTGGACAACGCCGTGGCGGCGGCGGCCGGATCCTGCGCCGCCCACTTCGCGATGCCCGCCTTCACGTAGGGCCCGATCTCACGGTCCGTCTGGGCAGTCGCCCATTCGAGCATGGCCCGATAGTCGCTCCTCGCCCAATTGGCAGCAGCGGAGGCATCCGCCTTGCCGCGTTCCTCCTCGGACAACATCAGCGCGAAGGTCGCCGCACGCGGGGGATCCTCAATCGCCAACTTGCGCATGACAGCATTCACCGCCGACACAAGATCCTCGTCTCCCGCCTCGTCCCGCACCCACTTCACCGCCGCCTCCAAATCGCTGTCGGCCCAGCCGCCCAGCGCCTCCCCCAGCGCCTGGCTGCGCAGCGCGCCGGATTCAAACTCCAACGCGAACTCCAATCCCCGCTCAGGATCCTTCTTGGCCAGCGCCGACACCATCCCCGCGCCACGCATGGCAGTGCGTTGGGCCTCTACGGGCAACGTGTCGAACCAGTCCAGAGCACTCTCCACATCCGTGCGCACCCAGCCTCGCAACAGACTGCTCGCCAAACCGTATTTGTCAGCGCCTTTGGGAAGAATGTCGTAGAAGGCAACCGCCTTCGTCGGATCGCGCCAGGAGAGCGCCTGGGCAGCGGCCTTCACGACAATCTCCTGGTCGCTATCGGATTTCACCGTGCCAAACCATTTCAGAAAGGCATCCATGTCGCGGTTTGGCCAGTCCGATCCCAGCCGCCGCAACAGATCCC
>JAGLDW010001155.1 GCA_023145395.1 Lentisphaeria bacterium
GGGCAGGAGGCGAACTACGACACGGGCTTCGCCGAGTTCCACGGCACCCGCTTTGTTCTCACCCAGCGTGTGCTCTGGCATGGTCCCTGGAAATTCGTCTTCAACGGCTTCGACGAGGACGAGCTGTACAACCTGGCCGAAGATCCCTGCGAACTCCGCAACCTGGCAGGCGACCCTGATCAGGAAGAGCGTGTGCGCGAACTCATGGCACTGGTCTGGGGATACATCAACCGCAGCAACGACCGTGCCCTGATGGGCACGCACTACCTCCCCATGCGGTTCGCCGCAGTGGGTCCGAATGCGGGATGCTGAACGCGGAAAAGCAGGATTCGCTACGAAGACACGAAAAAAACGCGATTCCGGCAGTGGCTCGGAACCTCCGGGACCGAGGGCTGTCCCCCTGCCAACTCGCGGTCCGGGACGTCCCGCACCACCAACGCGATTCCGGCAGTGGCTCGGGACCTCCGGGACCGAGGGCTGAAACACAGGACGCTTTGGAGAGATTGACGATGATGTTTCGGCATTGGCGCAACTGGCTTCTCATCCTGAACATGGCTTTTCTTGCTACAGCCCATGCCGCAAAACCGGTCAACTTGCTCGTCAATCCCGGCTTTGAGCAGACAGGAGTGGGTGGATTGCCGCAGGCCTGGAGGCGACACGCTGGGAAGGCTCCCGGGCTGGACCGCTCGCTTGTGGGCGATTCCCGTACTGGCGAACGGGCCGTGTTGCTCGATGACCAGGTTGGGGGGAAGGGCGCCACCGAACATACGGCCTCCACCGGGATTGCGCAGAAGGTCGTGGCACGTGCGGGCACTTGGTATCGGGCGTCGGTCTGGGCCAAATGCCTGGCGCGCAGCAATCGTCGCGACGCTTGGTTGCAGCTGCGTTTCCACCCCTCTCGGAAGCGTGTCAACCGTCATCTTGACAGGGCGCTTCCAGAGGGTGACTGGCAGCGCGTGGAGCTCTTTGCCGAAGCACCGGAGGGGACGACACACGCTGAGTTCATCGTCAAAACACTCCACAGCGGGACCTGTCGATACATCATCGACGATGCAAAGCTAACGGTGTTTGAAGGCGGGGGCGACGATCAGCGGCTGGCGTTGGTCGCCACGGGACACCAGGCGATTGAAACGGTTCGGAAACCCAATCTCTTCACACCGATTGTCAAAGGGGGCAAGGCTCTTGCGCGGATCGCAGTCTGCGATGAACCGGAGTGGCAAGCGCTCGGGAAGACACTACAGAGCGAACTGCACGCCCGGGCCGCAGTCAAGGTGCCCATCATCGTCCCCACCCGCGAATTGCTGCGGAGTCCGCAGACCATCATCGCAATTGGGCACATTACGAACAATCCAGTCGTGGAACGGCTTTGGCTGAACCGGTATCAGGAGGTGAATCTGCTGCGGCCGGGGCCAGGGGAGTACATCCTCCAGCTGATCCCGGAACCCTACGACGCACCGCTGGGCACGAATATGATTCTGATCGGTGCCTCGGATGCCACCGGTGCGGCGAAGGGCGTGGCGCGGTTGCTCGAGTTGCTGGGAGCGGGGCCAGAATTGGCCTTGAGAGAATGGGTGCTGGAGATCTCGAATGACAAGCCCATGTCCGCGAAAGACAGGAACAAGCTGCTTAAGCGCAAGCGTTCCAAGTTCTGGCTCAAGGACTTCTGGCAAGCGGCGCGGAACTACCAGAAAACGGCCGACCCCGCCTACGCCGAGCAGTCACGCCTCATCCTACTTCAAATCGCCAAGCGCTATCGCGACTATGGAGCAGGCCGAAACCTGCTGAAACACTGGCCGGCACCCACGAGTGCGCACCAGTTCCGAGTCTATTGGTCGGAGGAAACCACGGCCGAGTGGATTGGCAGCATGTGGGACTTCATCGACGATGCACCCGTGTTCAGCGAAGAAGAACGCTGGATCTGCACCAACGCATTGCTCAGCACCTGTCACGACCTCACCCGACACGTTTCCTGGTGGAAGACGCTGGCGAAGGACGACACAGTGGATCCGGTGGCCTTCAACCACACCACCTTTCCGTTGCTGGGCGTCTATTTTCTCGCACGCTACTACAAACGCAACTACGACGGTGTCGATCCGCTGATCGACGAGTATCTGGCCCGCTGCCAGCGCTGCTTCGGCGCCCAAATGAAGTCTTGGAAACCGAGCGAAGATGCCACCGCCTACTGCTCCATCGTCCCGAAGCATGTGACGACCTGGTCGCTTGCCGAGGGCGACTACTCGTTCATGGAAAGCGGTCGCTACGAACGTTTTCAGGACTACACGGCCGCGTTTTGCGATAGTACCGGTGACGCCGCGAGCTTTGGCGACAACGGCTATGGACGCAGCAAATACACGCGAGGGTTTG
>JAGLDW010001156.1 GCA_023145395.1 Lentisphaeria bacterium
CCTTCGAACGATTGCAGTATCAGCTGTCCATGTGGGGGAACAACGGCTTGTCTGTGGCGGCTTTGTGAAGAGTGTGCAGCCAGGCCGACGCAAAATGGGACGGCACGAGCGGCTTCTTCCCTTGGGATGCACGTATAATCACGACATGCATCTTCGACTTAGCGATCTACCCGCGTATGCCGCCCACGTCGCTGCACGAGAAGGCTCCGAAACATCTACCGAACTTGAACGTCTCGGACGCGAGATCCGCGAAGGCGATCTCTGCCTCTCCGATATCTTCGTCACGCTCGATCCGAACACCACTCGAGTTACGGGCATCGTCCGCATCGTTCCAATCGGAGAGAAGGAGTGCATTCTCACGGAGTGGTGCGGAGACGAGGGAGTTTTGACACGCGAGGTGGCCACCAAATTCCTGGCAGCGGCCAGGGGCCGAGCAACCGAACGCACACTCAGCAAGATGGGGACGAGAATCAGCCTAGAGGGCATGACATCCATCTATCGAAGTGCCCTCCGCTCTGCAGGATTCCAATTCATCAGTCGCCGCATTGAATACAAGACACCGATTGCTCAACTCCCGAGCAGTGCGCCATCTCGGCTTGAATGGAGAACGATGGCTGATGTGGGAGAAGGCTGCGCCCTTGATATTCTCCGCAAGGCGAGCATCGCAACGCCAGATGGCGCCAACGTCGAAGCGGGGATCTCCGCAGTTGCGGACTTGCTCGGTGGCAGCTACAGCTCGCTGGATCCACGAACCGTTCAGCTAGGGCATCTCCACGATCGTCCGATTAGCATTCTCCTCACTCAAGTTGACATCGACTCGGGCTGGTCGACATTCCCATTCCTCGGCATTATTCCCGAGCACCGTGGGAGCGGCCTCGGAACGCAGATTCATCTGCACGGCCTCGCGACAATCCGAGCGCTCGGCGGGACCCTCTATCACGATGGCACAAGCGAATCGAATGTCGCCATGGTGCGCTTGTTCGAGAAGCACGGCTGCATCGAATACAGCCGGATGGAAGAGTGGGATTGGACAACCTGATGGCCGATACGTCGGCAGCTTCAGCCCGGTTCATCATCGAGATACTCGCGCGTGGACCTGAGATGAGAATCTCCCCTCGCTTGGCAAGTCCCTGCAGCCGGACAGCCACGTTCACGGCATCTCCCACCATAGTGCACCCCATCGAATCCTCAGATCCGACGTTGCCGATGACTTACAAGTGCCGCAGCC
>JAGLDW010001157.1 GCA_023145395.1 Lentisphaeria bacterium
GACGGTCCCTACGACGTTGCGCTGCAAGAGCAGCTCGACGGCAGCTTCCGGCTCGTAGCCGATCTCTGGCAAGGCCATGTCGAGAAAGAGCTGGGAAAGGGCTTCGGAACACTCAAGCAGCTCTACGGAGTCCACAAGGCCACCACCGTAGCCCGAAGGAAGGGCCTATCCGTCAGACGGCAATCCATGCCGGATGGCGCCATACGCCTCGCACTCTGTCGAGTGTAGCCCACACTCGCGTTTCACTCACCACCCCAACCAGGAACTCATTCGCAAGGAGGAAGACTTGATGCAACAGGAGATCCACGTCGATATCGCTACCGACGGCGCTGTGAAGATCGATGCCGTCGGCTTCTCGGGCAGCGATTGCGAGCAGGCCACCGCATTCCTGGAGCTTGCGCTGGGCAAAGTCCAGCAGAAGCGCAGGAAACCCGAGTACCATCAGCGGAACCAGCATCGCGGCAGACAGCGCCAAAGCCTGGGGAGGTGACCCATGCAGGAACTCGCCTCCCTCACCTTCACCCCCGACGGCAGCGGGCACTGCCTCTATCACGAACTATTCCCTCTTCACAAACTCGGCAGGCTCCAATGTGTCCGGGCCTCCCATCTGGAGTTCAATCCCGAGACACAAGCATGGGAAGTCCGTGTTCCCGAAGCAGACGAAATCGTGTTCTCATCCTCCAGCAGGCGGACCTGTCTGGAATGGGAGCGTCGCCACCTCGAACCAATCAGAAAGGAAGCATCCCATGCAAGCACAACTCGCAGCGCCCAACGACAGTGCCTTCCAGTTTGACATGTCCCTGGAGTCCTTCCTCGCAAGCGGCGGGATGAGCGTGAGCGCGAAGGCCCGTTTCTGCTCCCCCGAGGATCTGGTGCTGGATCACATCCCCGTCGATCTGGACTGGGAGGACGACGACGAGCTAGGCGCCGCATTCGCGCAGGCTTGTCAAGTGGCCAGCGATGATGCCGTCACCCACGTCAGCATTGCCAATCAGGATCTGCGATACATCCGCGGCCACTTGCTGCCGACGCTGCGCCTGTGGCCCGCTGGGTGTGGAACCGGACCAATGG
>JAGLDW010001158.1 GCA_023145395.1 Lentisphaeria bacterium
CACGGATGAAGTTCGGTTTCTCCTAGCCGGGTGTGATGCGCAACTGCGCGGGATCACCGACCGTGAAAGTCGACCAGTAGGGTTGCAGCTTCGTGTTTCCACCGCCCGCAACCAGCCCCAGCTTGTCGTGGAACACATCGACCAGGTTCTGTCGATCCTGCATCCATCGGCTCTTTGACAATTCACACGTATATCCTGAAAATGCCCAGTGCCATGGCTGACGGTGCGCGATGAGCGCCTCGCTGGCACCGATGGCCACGACCGTTCCGGGACCCGTTTCCGGTAGGTCCGCCGCCTGGCCCTTGCCGCCGAAGAGGAGCATGTTCGCTGCGTACTCCGCAGGCGCATCCTGCTTCAGGGCATGTGTTTTTTGGTCGAGTTGGGCTAGGAGCAGGGCTCGACCCTCGGGACAGAAACTGAAGCCCACGTCGCCAAGGCGCACTGATTTTGTGTAGAGTGTGCGTTCGTCCATGCAGGCGACCATGGAGCCGTCCGGCCACCGTGTCAGCAGATGGAAACTAGATGCTTTGCGCAAGGCCTCAAGCACAGTCGCATCGTGAGAGAAGTGATAGTAGATCCCCAGGAACCAGGGATATGCCATGCTGTAGGCAACCGCCGGGCCGGAGTGTTCGGACCAGAAGCCAGCCGGATCCTGGGCAGCTGCGGTCTTTGCCATGTAGGCGGTCGCGGCGCGCTTCCACTCGTCGTTCTTGAAGCACACTCCGCCGACGTAAAGCGCCAGCGCATGCCTCAACGGCTGGTTGTGCACCGAAGCCTTGGCAAGTATGTCTGGAACATGCTTCAGACAGCGCCGTAGACCGGTCTCCCATTTCCTGCGTGATGCTTCGGGAAGCGCATCGCTCATCAGGTGGTACGTGACGATCCAATGCGACTCCACGTAGCTACTTCGGAATTTGCCCCAGTCGTCGCCGTTCTTCCGCAAGAGACGCCAAGTCCCATCCTCATTCTGCTGCTCGAACCAGACTTCCCCGCCTTTCGCAATCGCCTCGAGGAGCTTCGGCGCGTGATAGTGGGGATTGTCGGGATCCTTCAGTGACCAAGCCGCCGCAAGCACGTAGATGGACATCTGATCCTGGTACACCCAGGGCTCTGTCCCGAACTTGCCGGTCTCGGGATGGTACGACTCCAGAAGCTTCGGCACAGCAGCCACGAGGCTCCTGAGCAAGTAGGGGCGGGGCGGCCATGAACCCCCGGTGCCCTCCGCCAAGGCCGTTGAAGACAGGAGCGTGCATAAAGACATGAACATCAGTCCCCGTTTGAGCAAACTCTTTTCGATCTGGCTTGAACGCATGAGAGTCATCCTTCTGTCTTCGGCGCCGCCAACCCCAATCCAGGCCCAGCGCGGAAACTTGAGACGAATGGAAAAGCTGCTGGAAGCACACTATGATCTCGAGAAGGAAAAACGCCAAACCAAAGTTTGTCAGAGTCAGCAACATCTCAACGTCCCGGAGCTCTGGATGATGACGAGAACTGCGTGCACATTGGTGTTCCTCGTTGCGCTCTGCGGCGCGCGTTCATCCGTTGCCGCGGGAGCGGCCGCGAGCGTGCGGCTGACGGTCACGTCGAAGCTGCCTTGTCCCCGCGTGCCAATGGACCCCACGATCGACTTTGGCAAGCTCATACGCGATGCCGAGCTGCCGGGAGTGCTTGACCCGAACTCGATATCGGTCGTCGATCTTCGCACCGGGAAACCGATTTTGCACGCAACGACAAGCGACTTCGCGTATGGAGACAGAGGCCGTGTTGAGTGGGTGGTCAACGACCCGGCACACACCGAGTATGAAATTCGTTTCCGCACGATCGACCGCAGGCCTCCACTTGAATCCGCCCGACTCGTGCCGCTTGTCGGTGTCGGTGATCTGCTGCGCTACAACGCCGGCGAGTCGCGGCGCATCGCTCTGCCATTCCCGTCCGATCTTGTCGATCTGACTGGCGACGGCAAGCGCGACCTTGCGGGGTGCTGGAACTACTTCTACGGATACAAGGACGAGATCAGCGGCGTCGTGTGCTACCCACGCGTCGGCTCGGGTGAACGCTTTGAGTTTGGCGACATGATTCGTCTCCGCCATGTCTCGTCGGCGGACGCCGCAGACTTCAAGGAGTTCACTTCACGAAGCCCGTACCAAGACGCGGCATTCGCCGATCTGAACCGGGACGGCCTTGTCGATATCGCGTTCCGGGCATGGTACAGCGACGGCTTCTCCTTCTTCCTCAACACTGGCCGACGCGATGCCGGTGGCATGCCAGTGTTCGCCGCCGCGGGGACAGTGCCAGCCAAGACGCGGGCGTACAACGAGTTTCTTCACGCAGTCGATCTGAATCGGGACGGAGCGCTCGACTTCGTCACCCGCGGCAAGTACCACCGCAACGTGAATCCCGAGGGCTGGCCAGTCAAACTTGCCGAGCCGGTGCCGCTCGCCGCGGGCACGCGGCCGTGCTTCTTCGACATCGACTGCGACGGCTGGCCCGACGCGGTCGCGCTCGCCGGCGATTGCTTCCTGGACGCGGGCACGCGCCGCATCGAGTGGCGCAAGCACCTTGGCACAGACCCGCCCACATTCGGCGAACCGAAGCTACTCGACGGTTTTGCCGAGTACGGCATCGTGCGCCTGGCCGCAGTGCCCAACGGGCCACGCCGTGGCTTGCTGGTTCTCCATGACATGTACCAGGCCGTGTCATTCTACGAACAGCTTCCCGGCAAGGTGCCGCGCTTCAGGAGTGCCGGCCCCGCGCGGTCGTTGTCGGCGGTCATGTCGCTCAGCGACCAGGCGACTCCGTTCGTGTGCGACTGGGACGGCGACGGTGACCGCGACTTGCTCGTGGGCGGCGGGTATGGGTGGCCGCGGATCGTCATGAACAACGGCACGGACGCGCAGCCGGCATACGCCGAACCGCAGCGCATTCTGTCCGAGGGCAAGCCAATCCGCGTCACCCGCAACGCGGTGCTTGGCGAGCCGCGGCACGGTCACAATATGGGCTACCCGTTTCCGGTGTACGTGGACTGGGACATGGACGGTCTGCCGGACCTGGTGCTGCCGAACGAGACGAACCGCATCCTCTGGTTCCGCAATGTCGGCACGAGACGCGCCCCCGAGTTCGGCCCGCAGCAGCAGGTCGTGGTCGATGGCTACCCGGATGGCCCGGAGCATCGCAGAAAATCCGCCGAGCTGGCGCTCAAGAAGACGTACCCCAGCGAAGCCAATCGCCCCTTCCACTGGCGGCAGCGGGCGACCTGCGTCGATCTGAACGGCGATGGACTCGTCGATCTCGTGACCAACGATGGGCAGAAGGGGGAGCTGACGCTCTTCGCGCGCTACCGCGCGGACGATGGCGTGCTGCGACTGCGCAAGGACGGGGCGCTCAAAATGGTCGATGGCAACACGATCACCGTGCAGACAGTGCTCACACCGAAGAAGGCGGAGGCAACGAGGGCGGGCGGCATGGGGTTCATCGTCGATTGGGACGGCGACGGACTGCTCGATGTCGTGTACAGCTGCGCGGGATGGGTGCGCGATGGCAGTCTGTTCCTGTTGCGCAACCAAGGTACGAAGACAGAACCTGTCTTCGCCAGGCCGAAACCGCTCCTCTGTTTCGGCGAACCCATCTTCGTCACCCGCCACGGGCCGCACCCGTGGGTGGGGGACATGGACGGCGACTCCAAGCCCGACGTGCTGTGCTACGTCGAGTGGAGCGTGTATCCTTTCTTCAGCCACGCCGCGCTGACCATGACGGAACGCCCGGAATACACGTTGGGGAAGGTCGTGACCGACGGACGCGCCCCGCAATAGTCTCATGCCACGGGCGGCGCGGTGGGTGGACCGAGAGTGACCGATATGCGGTCATGTCCGATCATTGTTTCATCGGACGACGGGATGAGGGGCGCGAGTTTGCGAGTGTCCCTCTCAATCCTTTTGTTGGCCCTGATTCTTTGTCTTTTCCTGCCTCGGTATCGGGATCGCTATCGGGATCGCTATCGATTTTCCCTTTCCGATCCTCCCGGATCACCAGTCACGGACCTGGCGAGAGCCATTCTGGTTCAAAGCACTGCGCCAACGGAAGACATTCGATACCGATACCGATACCGCACCAAGTCCTGGTCCACCAACTCGTTGGGCCTCCCTATCTCGCCAATATCCGTGCCGCTGGAGACGTTGACTTATATGCTGCTACATAATCGCCATAAGATGTTTGTGTTTGGTCTGGCTGCCGGGATGCACCGTGGATTGCCCCCGCCAAAACGATACCGGGTTCTATCGCCCGCGCAAGCCGTGGGAGACGCCCCTGTATCATCTCGTCGAGGAGCACTTCGACGAGTTCGAGCGTGTCTACCCCGACCGCTTCCAGCACAAGTACGGGTTCTGGCGCCCGGTGATGTCATTGCCAACTTGAAAGTGG
>JAGLDW010001159.1 GCA_023145395.1 Lentisphaeria bacterium
CTCGCGGTAACCGCGTGCGAGGTCGGCATATTTCCGGTATTCATCGCACTTCTGATAGGCCTGCAGGCTGCGGTCGTGGGCCACCAGGGGTTCACCCGCAGCTGTCAGGGCCTCGCGGACCTCTGCATACGTCGCACCGTCCACCAGGCACCGGCACACATCCCGCCGGTGATCCCAGGGCATCCGCGATACATTGTTCCGCTGTTTCCGCATCAGAGTGCCGCATCCCCCCACAGTGCCGGGTCCAGTTGCCCGGACATATCCAGCTGATCACGGGCCGCGCCGGTGATCCCGTTCCACACGGGGCGCGCGCGGTTCTTCAGATTCTCCAGGTAGGCGCGGTCTTCGAGTTCTGCGCACTCCGCAGCCAGCTGCGGCTCCGACATCCGCAGGAACACGACGTCCGGATCCCGTGCGAGATCCGCAAGCCGCGTGGGGGCTGGTGCCCGGCGGGCAATCGCCTCCAGAATCGTGCGTCTGATGGCCGGTCTATTCATGGTGTATACCCCTGTCGTCTGTATGTTTGCGCAACGACTGATGCACGCCGTCGAGGCGGGCGTTATTCGCGCCGATTCTCTCGCCCTGCTTCGCGGTTTCCTCGACAAACCGGCGCATTTCCAGGCTCATGTCCCGGAATGTGCTCGTCTGGTTTTCCAGGGCAGTCTCAACCCGGATCATCTTCTGTACCAGGGACTGCACAAACTGTTCGCTGTCGTGGACGCGGTCCTTCAGATCGTCGACCCGGCTCGTGAGCTGTTTTCCGTTCGGGCAGCCGCCTGTTTTCAGCAATTTCACATCACTTTCCACCCGGGCTACACGGCCGTCCGACAGGTCGTCCACACGCTTGAGCACCCCGCTGCGCGAGATCAGCCCGCCCACCACACTGCCGATGAACGCTGTCACGCCTGCACCCACAATTTCGCCCCATCCATTAATCACGCGTCTGTCCCCCCCGCTCTCACCATTTCTCCCGCAAAAGCTGCTCCGCAGGCCGGGGGGACGCATACCCCACGGACCCCCC
>JAGLDW010000116.1 GCA_023145395.1 Lentisphaeria bacterium
CTGCAATGGCCCGAAGAAAGTCGCCTAAGGGAACTAGCGGCGCACATGAAGGTCCGTGAACGAGGCTGGGAACAGATGCTCGGCATGCTCGCGGCTCTTCTTCCCGACGCATCGGCTCTTGTCGATGTCATTGGGGCGTGTGACGCTAAGGCTCAAGACCTATTCGGGCAGCGCCTGTTCCTGGAAACAGTTGCCATTCGGGACTGCCAATATGTGGCGGAAGGCACACTTGACCGGATAGGCGAGGCAATCCTGGAGCAACGGAATGCGGTCCTTTCACTTCGGCAGACGGCCGCTTTTTGCGAGGCAAGTGCGGGCCGTGGTTGGCTCGTGCGCCAGGCCCGAGCGGGAAGGCATGAACAAGTGTTGGCCTGCCTGATCCCTAAGGATGCAGACCAAGAAGAGGCCCGCCTAAAAATGGCCCTCTGGACTGCCGTGGCAGACGTACTCGGCGCACTCTCCCTCGAGCATCGACGCCTATTGACCCCCGCTGTGTTGTCCGCAGCCCTGAAAGGCGATTCACCTCTCCTTGAGAGAGTGCCGGGACTCTTATCGATTCTCACCCCGCTTGCCAGGGCGCTGGCTCTGGCAGATGAGCCCGATAAATGTGGAACTGGATGTCGGTTCTTGAGCGTGATACATGCGTTCAGGACGATCGCGATTGGGGAACTCGAGGAACTTGCCAAGCGTCCGGAGAATCACACCTGGACTCGGAGTTATGTAGGACGGGCGCTGATCGACTGGATGTGCGATGCCAACGAGGACAGGAGGACCCGTAGAACATGCGCGAACCTGCTGCAGCACATGGTGGATCAGGCGACCGGAAACACGGCATATCAGATTGCCCATGATCTGAGCGACTATTTCCCGGACAACATGGACGATTGGACAGTGCCCAAGTGCTTTGGGCTGTTTGTAGGATGTCTGGGCGCTGTCTCGCCTGATATTCAGGCGAAAGTGCTGGTAAAGCGTTTTCTCAGAAGATTCTCCCTCCCTGCGGCGAAGCGTCTGGATGATCGAGGAGTTGCAGATTTTTTCCTTCGGCTGATCAGGGCACACGAGTCCGACGAGACCGCTCAGGCTGCGGACAAAATGATGCGCGCGCGTGACGAGAATGCCCGTAGGTTCTACTTCCTGCAGAAGTTCGGACGCCAGACAACTATGCGGGAAAATGGAAAAAGAGAATCCTTAGCCAATCAGGAGAACCGAGAAAGAACCGCCGATACGCTGGAATCTGTTTGGGCTGGTGAGGACGAGGCGCTGGTTCGCCTGGCAGACCTTGTCGCAGATGCATGGTTGGGGTGGCACCAGAATGGGAAAGGGGAGTTCTTCGCGGAGCTCTGCAGTCTCCTCCTCGGCACGGGACTTCCTGAACCGAGAGACAACACACAGATGCTTGTTCAAGTCCGCATCTGGGCTCTCGTTTCAGAGTGGCATACAGGGGGCCAAACGGATTCCCGCGCGCCCCTGGCCCATCTGCTTGGCGGCGGGAGTGCAGAGCTGCTCGCAGACCTTCTCGATCCCGCCAGCGGGCCGGGCACATGGGAAGAGGACGTCACGGAAGCGGTCGCGGGGGCAGTGGCTACCGTTGCTGCGGAAGCTGGTCTGTGGGTGTCGCTAGGCAAGCTCATCAGCAATCCCGAACAAACTCCGTTCCTCAGCGAAGCCGTTTCCCGGATCTTTGCCAACCACGTGGGAGCTCTCATACGAGGCATCAATCCATTCGCGCACACTGACTCCGGTGAAGGGGAACTGGTGATCTCAGTCGCAAGTGACATTCCTGGTTCTCCCGTTTGGGAACTCCTGGCCAGCATGTCTAGAGATCCGGAACACGATCTGCTCAAGTTGGATAGGATTTCTCGCCTCGAGAGACTCCTAACAGCGGCCTTTGGCCGCCCGTGCATCCCATGTCTGGCTTATCTCGTGATAAACGACGGCAGCCGTCTTCCAGCGCCAGCGTTCGAACTTCTGTTCCACTCTGAGGAGGGCTTCGACCTCCTGAAGAAACTCGCAGCAAGCAAGGATGCGGAAGTCAGACGTGAAGTGGCAAAGGCGTGCGTGGGCGCTGAGGCGCCTACGGCAAAGGCGCAACTCCTCTGCCAACTCGTCGGCGATCCCGACAGGAAAGTGGCGGACAAGGTCAGTCAAATGTGTGCAAAAGTGGATCCGATTCCCGAGCTGCTTCCTGCTTTGGTCGCATTGGCAGCGGCAGCTTCCCAGGGAGAGCCCGCTTGGCCCGTTTCTCGGGAGGAAACTACGAGGAACGTGTTGGCGGAGGG
>JAGLDW010001160.1 GCA_023145395.1 Lentisphaeria bacterium
CATGATTTCCGCCCCGACTATCTGCGTCTTGGGGACGCGGTGTCAAGCCTGGGCCTGCCCCAAGTCTGTGGTTTCACCGCCACGGCCACGCCGATGGTGCGGGAGGACATCGCCCGCAATCTGAACTGCCCCGGCATGGAGCCCTATGTCACTGGATTCCAGCGCCCCAATCTGGCCTTCTCCGTGCTGGAATGCCGCACCAAAGGGGACAAGCGCGCAGCACTCGAGCGCCTGCTGCAGGAGCCCGCCCCGACCATCATCTACGCCTCGACCCGGAAGAACGCGGAGGAAGTGGCTGCGCAGTTCGACGCAATCTGCTACCACGCGGGTCTGCCGGACCGGACGCGGGCCGCTGCGCAAGACCGTTTCATGAACGATCCCTGCCCCATCTTGGTCGCGACCAACGCCTTTGGCATGGGCATCGACCGTTCGGACATCCGCCGCGTCATTCACTACAATCTCCCCGGCTCTCTCGAGGCATACTACCAGGAGGCAGGCCGCGCGGGACGTGACGGCACCCCCGCCAAGTGCGTGCTGCTCTCCTCGTATCAGGATCGCTTTGTTCAGGAGTTTCTCATCGATCTGAACAACCCTCCCGTCGAACTTCTGCAGACCACCTACGACATCGTGGCGCGTCGTGCCGTCAAAGGCGCGCCGGTCGCACTGGAGCGGCTACCCGAGCTGGTGCCCGGCGGCTCATCCGCGAAGCAGGTGGAGACTGTGGTGCGCGTCCTGGAGAAGTTTCGCGTGGTCGAGCGCGTGTTCTCGCACGGTCGCACTGGCACGCTACGGTTTCTGAAGCCGTCTGCACGCTTGCGTGAGACGCACGCGCATTGCAGCACGCAGCGGTCGTTTTTCATCCATCGCTGCATCGGTCATCTGGGCGGGCGGGCGGATGGACCGATCGCCATCACGGTTGAGGAGCTGGGCTGGATTTCGGGGCTCGGCGCCGAGCGCACGGAGCGGGTGCTCGAGGCCTTGCAGGGCAGTGAATTGGACTGGCAACCGCCCGTTCGGGGGGAGGTCGTGCAGCCTGTCGATCCCTCCGCGAAGACGCTTGAGCTCGACTTGGAGGAACTGCGCCGGAAACGGGCATTTGATCTCGAACGGCTGGAGCTGGTCATGCAGTACACACGCGGTCGCGATTGCAGGCAGCGTGTGCTGATCGGCTACTTTGGGCAGGAACTTGGTTCCTGGCGTTGTGGCACCTGTGATCGCTGCTGCGGTGGGAGCGACTCCCTGCATGCGGCGCGCGAACCCACTGGTCGGGAGCGGGTGATTCTGCGAACCATTCTCGAGGCTTGCCTGGAGTTGCGGGGCAGAATTGGCCGGGGGAAGCTGGCGCTCCTGCTGGGAGGCTCGAGGGCAGAGCAGATGACCACTGGATACCGTCTTGTGGACCACCCGCGCCATGGCGCGCTGTCCACTCTGTCCCAACCCGAGATCCGAAAATACATCGATGCGCTGCAGACGGATGGATACCTCGCCGAGACCGGGGATCCAAAATACCCGTGCATTGACATTTCCAGGCAGGGATCCGAGGTGCTCGAGGGCAGCGTCGAGCTGACGGTGTCGCTGCCTGCGCCGACAGGGGAGGGGAGGGCATCCAAGGCGAAGCGTGCCCGCGGCGTTTCCGTCAGCGAGGCGCCATTGACTGAGGAGGATGGTGATCTTCTCGGCCATCTCCGCACCCTGCGTGCGGAGATGGCCGAGAAGAAGGGAGTGCCCGTCTATCACGTGCTCACCAACGCGAGTCTCGAGCAGTTTGCCCGCGTCCGGCCTGTCACGGTTGAAGAGGCATTGAAGATCAAGGGTGTCGGTCCCGTCAAGGCTCGCACCATCGTTCCCAAGTTCCTCGAAGCCATTGCCCAGCGTCGTCACGACACTATCGGTTGACATGCGGACTGCGCAGTGTGATGCACTCCCAAGGCTGTCGGCGAAACTCGTCTGCCTCAGCCAATCAACTTCTTGCCAAGCAGACCAACGGCAAACCCCAAGACCGCGCCGAGCGCCGGCGTCCAATGTCGGGCATGCTCGATTGTGGAGCAATGCCTATTGAGCAAAGCGTATGGAATAGAGGTCGGCATCACGAAGCAGGAATCGCAGGCGGACTGGCTTGCCGGAGAAGCGGCTAACGTCGCTTCCGCCCTCCCATGCAACGGTGTATTCCAGTCGGTCCCCGATGATCTCAGGGCAATCGGTCATGGCAAAGCCATTGAGGGGCGCGCCGGCGGGTGTCTGGATTTCCACATGGATTCCGCCGCCCGCGGACGTGGAGAAGTTGAGGGTCAGCCGCTTCCCAGAGAACACCAGCGGTTTGGTGACCATCTCCCCCCCCGCGTGCGGACGGTAGTGGCTGTAGGTGAAATTGCTGTTGCTCAGGCATGCACGCAGCTCTTCCGGGGTTCCTCCTTTCGGGTGCGGCCCATGGTGGGGCCCGTAGTAGTGGTACTTGAACGGCACATTCAATATCTCTCCGCCTTCGTAGGGGCCATAGACCGAGACAAAGCCGTCGGGCCGAATTGTGTAGCGCCGCAAGTGGGCGGTCGGGTAGCCGCAATTATGATTCACATAGAACGACAGCTCCGACTCGGAGGTCTGAATGATCCCCTTGGCTGCGTAGTTCGCGCGGGAGGTCCAGTTGCGCGGGTCGAGCCCGGGACGGATGAAAGCCTCCAGAAACGTCCGCTTGAACCCCGCGCCACCGTGCATTCCACTGCGGGACGATGTGAGGAGAATGTCGGTGGAATCATTGAGGTAGGGCTCTGGCGTCCCGATCCGTTGGGTTTCCTCCTCGGTCAACACGCGACGGTTCGGAAAGAATCGTGTCGGCATGCCCAAATAGATGTGGGGCGCGCGGAGGTAGGGGGCGATCTGGGCCGTGTAGAGTTGCTCGCGCGGCTTGCCGCCAAGTTCCATATCGACCGGTTTCGTCCAGTGAATGAAATCTTTGGACGTGGTGCGGGCGACCCATCGGATTGAGTGGCCCCCGTCGCGGTAGATGCGAAAGTAGCAGACATATTGTTTTTCGCTCTGGGACCAGAACGCATTGTTCTGCGAATCCAACCCATTCGTCTTCTCATGATCGATACGAAAGACCGCGACATTGTGGAACTGTTTCCAATGAATGCCATCGGGCGACGCGAAAGCGATCAGTCCGGTGGATTTTCTGCCGCCCAGCGCTTTGTACCGCTGGTTGGCTGGGGCGTCGGGATTGGTGTCGACAAATGGAGCGAAGTTGTGGGTGACCGCATGCTTCGTCAGGACAACGTTGTTCTCCTTCGTGCCATCGACCTCAAACAGACCGAGCTTCGGCTTGGTCCAATGAATGCCGTCGGCGCTGTCGGCAATGCAGGTGCTTGATGACGAGTAGTCTGTCGCTTTCCCTTTCCCGAACCCTCGATAGTAGAGTCGAAACCCATTGCCGGTGTTCAGCACCGTTGAATAGCCGCTGTAGATGCCCTCCCAGGGCGCGTCGAGCTTCACCGCGATCTCGCGCGGCGTCGGCGAGTGCAGCCTCAATCGCGCGCCACCGCTCAGCGTGTCGATCAGAAAATGATCCACGAACAACTCGCGGCGATTCCCGACCTGGATCGGCTCGCCAGCGTCAATTTTGACCATCGCGATTGTCAGGCATCCGGCAAGGCATAGTGCCCGGGCTAGCCACTTCATTGTCGTACACTCCTTCTCACTCATATTTTGAATTTAGGATTTCAGATTTTAGATAGTATGGGCCAACGTGTTACGACGCCATTGTCTGAAATGAAAAATCTGAAATCCAAAATGTGAGTCACTGATAGCGGATGAGCGATCACCTGTCACTGGCCGCAAAATCCTTTTCGCGGCAGCTCCAGCGAGCGGTTCCCTGGAGGCGCTTCCGCGTGGTTGCACCGAGGGGCGCCAAAGATTATGGTGGGAAGTCCTCGGTCGCGGCACATTGCGGCGCCTGTGGGGATTCTTCACCATCGCTGGCGAAGAGGTCTGACCAGAATTTGGAGAAACGATGAGCGAACCGGTTCGCATTGATGGGAACTGTGGTTGTACGCACGCAACTTGGCGTGTCGGATTTCTGCCAGTTCTGCTTGTCGCCGCCTGGTTCGCCTGCATGCCATCCTCCTCCGCGGCCGGGTTGCCGGAGGGCGCCACGCCGAAGGAGACGCGCACGATGCTGGCGCGCGCTCTGAACGCCGGTGCGTTTACGGAGGCCATCCCCCTGCTGGAGCAGTTGATCACCTGGTTCAAGACCAGCAAGAAGCCCAGCTACCGCCGGGACTGCGAGAACTACCGATTCCAGCTTGGACTATGCCACTATCTCCTCGGCCAGTTCCCTCTGTCTGAGAAACGTTTCAAGGAGTATCTGAAGAAGCATCGGAAAGGCACCCACGCACCCAAGGTGGCCGTGTATCTGGCGGATGGCTACCGGTTCACTGGCAAGCTCAAACAGGCGGTGAAGTCCTACGACTCCGCGCGGAAGGAGTACCGCTATGACCAGGAGTGGCAGACGGACATCCGCTGCTCCCTGGCCCGATGCTTCCTCGCCGAGGAGGATTGGAAGGGCGCCATCAAGCACCTTGCCTGGGTCTACGAGAATGCACCGGACGAGCAGCGCGCCGACTGGGCCGTGACACTGCTCACCGTGGGATATCTGAAGGAAGGCAAGTTGAAGAAGGTCTACAAGCTCGTCCCCTATCTGATGAACCCCGAGTCGCTCGCGGCGCGCAGTATCGCTTTCAATCTGGCGGCGCTGGAGACGGCGGATATTCTTTTTGGTGAAGAGCGCTACCGGGACGCCCTCTGGATCTATCGGCTTATCTATCCGAAGAAGACCGTGGCGAGGCGCAGCAAGCGGCATGTGCGGGTGCTCAGGAACGAGGTGGAGGACATCCGCGAGTTTCTGCGTGGACACTACCGGGAGTTGTTGCGTGCCCAGGAGCGGTTGGCCGAGTCGGAGGCGGAGCTGAAGAGTCTGGAGAAGGTGCCGGAGTTCGGCACGGAGCTACGGTTTCGGGTAGCGCGCTCGTACATGGAGATCCGCCGGTTCCGCGAGGCGCGCGCACTCTTTCTCTATCTGCGCATCGAACTTGATGAAGAGAGTGCCGAGCAGCCGCTCTACCTGGCGTTTTCCTGCTCGACCCAACTGCAGCCATGGGACAAGGCGTTCGAGATCGGGCACGAGTACATGGAAGCCTATCCGGGCGGCGCCTTCTACGACACTGTCTCGATCAGCGTCGGGCAGATGTACGCCATGCAACGCAAGTGGCCTCTGGTGATCTCCACTCTCACCAAGGCGCTCGAGGTAAGTCCCCAGCACGAATCCATCGCCGAGTGCATGTTCCTGATCGGCTACGCCTCGTTTATGGAGGAGAAGTACAAGGACGCCATCAAGTGGCTCGGCGACCTCAACACCAAGTACCCCAATCACGACCGCATTGAGGAGTCCACCTACTGGCTGGGCATGGCCAAGCTGTTCGACTCCCGCTACAAGGAGGCCTTCGCCATCTTCGACCAGTACATCGTGGACTACCCGAATGCGGGCTACTGCGAGGACGCGACTTTCCGGCGCGCCGTGTGCCAGTACGGACTCAGTCAGTTCCGCGAGGCCGAGGGAAGCCTGATCCGCTTCGCCGAGAAATACAGCCAGAGCAAGCTGCTGGGCGAGGTCTTCATGATGCTGGCGGATGTCCATGGCAACTTCGGGGAGCTGGAGAAGGCGGTGGCAAGTTTCCAGAAGGCGATCGACTGCGGCGAGCAGCTCAATATCGAGCTGTACAACTATTGTTGCTTCCGCCGCGGCGAGATGTTCAACGACATGGAGGCCTTCGAGGACATTGTCGGGCATTTCGAGGCATACATCGACCGCAATCGCGAGGGGTCGAATCTCCCCATGGCCATCTATTGGGTGTCCCGCGCCCAGTGGCAGCTGGGAAGACAGAAGGACGCGATGGACTACCTGCTCAAGAGCGTGGTCACCTACGGAAAAGACCGCAAAGCGCTGGGCATCGACATGCTTCTTCAGGAGTGGGTGAGCCGCAGCAAGAGCCTTGGGCCCAAGGTCTCCGAGGAGGCCTGGCGGCAGCTGGGACAACTACGCGCCGAAGTCCGCAAGACCCGGGACCGGACGCTGATTCTGCGGCTGGAGCATATCTTTCTGTTCTGTCCTAGCTCCTCCGACGAGGGCAAGGCGCTCACGCGGCGACTGATCCTCCGCCCGGAGGCCGTCGAGTATGCCGCGCCCACCGTGCTTGAATACATCATGGACGAAGCGCACAAGGACGGCAATCTCGAGCTGGCTGCAAAGGCTGCACGCACGATTGTGCAGGATTTCACCGAGACCGACTATGTGATCGGCGCACGCATGCTGCTGGCGGAACTGGCCATCGAGCAGGAGGAATACTACACCGCCGAGAAGCATCTGAATGTCATTCGCGAGGTGTTCGCGAGCAGTGGCGAGGCGGCAAAAGCTCTGATCATGCTTGGAAACATGTACCTCAAACAGAATTCTCACGCGAAAGCGGACCGGTGTTTCAAGGACGTTCTAGGCGTGCGGGAGTGGCGTGGGCCCCTGTGGCCAGAGGCACTCTACGGGCGCGGCGAATGTGCCCGGAGCAGGCACGACTACCGTGGTGCCACACAGTTCTACGAGCGACTCTACGTTCTCTACGGGCACCACAAGATCTGGGTGGCCAAAGCCTATGTGGCGCGAGCCGAGTGCCTGCTGCGCATGCACGAATCACGCAAGGCTCGGGAGGTGCTGAACGAAATGCTCGCCAACGAGGATCTCGCCGGAATGGCGGAGACCAAGCGGGCGAACGAACTTCTCGAAGTGATCAAGAAACGGGGTGGGTAGGTGACGGGCACTCGCGATTTCAGCAGATGGTTTCGCCTGGCGCTGTGCTGCGTCTTCGCCGTTCTGGTTGCTGCGCAGGCCCAGCAGGCTGGCGACGGACAGCCCGTGGTGAAGGTGAACGCGCCTCCTGCGGCGTTGCAGGCGGAACTCCGTCTAGTGAAGGACAAGCAGCGGCATAAGGTGTCGCTGATTGGCAGGGACAGCGCGGGTCTTGTGATCTACCAGCTCGAGGGATCCAGTCGACGAAGCGTACTAAAGCCTTCCGCGATTCGGCGGGCCAAGATGAAGTTCAGCTACGACAAGAAGACCTATCGGAAAGCCGTCAAGGCGCGGGACTGGTCGGGTGCCGGTCTCGTGATTGCACGTGGGATTCGTCCGATCCTCCCCTTCCTGGATCTAAAGGACAACAATGGAGTGGGAACCACGCTGCGCGC
>JAGLDW010001161.1 GCA_023145395.1 Lentisphaeria bacterium
GTCCTGACGAAAAGTTGACAGTTTCAGATCCCTTTTCTCACTTGGCGGTTGGCAAGCCTACGCTCGGTGCGCCAAAGTGTTCCGTGCGGATCCTATGGCGGCATTTTTCACCCACAAAGCACGGAGGAGTCATGAAAGTCGCAATTGTCGGTGTCGGAAGCGTGGCGACGGGCAGCTATCTCCCCTACCTCGCAACCCGTGACGACGTGGAACTGCTCTACTACAACCGAACTCCGGAAAAGGCCCGAAAAGCGGCGGACACCTTTGGGGGGACCGTTGCCGACAGCCTCCAGGATCTCTGCGGCCACAATCCCGACACCTGCCTCGTGCTCACCCGCGAGACCGACCGGCACGAAGCCGCCATGCAATTGCTCGACCTAGCACCGAAGCGCGCCTTCTTCGAGAAACCTCTGGTCGCCATGGCCGGACAGGCCAATGTCAGCGAGGAGGACTTCTTCCTCGGCAAGGAAATCCTCGGCAAAGCCGCGGAATGCAAGTGCGAAACCGCGATGGTGTTCAACTACCGCTTCTTCGAGCAAACTGTCCGCGCGCAACGCATTCGCGAGGAACGCGGTCTCGGAGACGTGGTGCAAGTCACGGGCCTGGTCAACTACGCCTGCTGGAGTCACTGCATCGATCTCATCCATTTCTTTGGGGGCAGGATCGAGGAGATGTCCGCATTGGCTGGGGACACAGTGCGGTCGGGCGCCGGCAACGAAAGCGCCGACGCCGCGCTGGCTTTCAAACTGGCCGGAGGAGGAGCGGGCACCATCGTCGGAACCGCAGGGCCAAAGTTCAGCTATCCCCTCTTTGAACTGACCATTTCCTTCGAGAATGGACGTGTCTCCTTCCGCGGTCTGGATGGAGACCTCGAAGTGCTCGACTACAACGGGGACACTCACGAGAACTACGCGATCAGCCGCCAGTGGTCGCGCTGGGATCAATACAAGAGTTCCTTTGGCAACTCCCTGGCGGCCTATCTGGACACGGTGTCCGCAGACGCCCCGCCGCCCGTGCCCGGAATGGCCGGTTTGCGGGAACTGCAATTCGAAGCCGCATTCCGCAAAGCCATCCGCACTGGCGTGCCCGTGCGACCCGACGACGACTTCCCCTGCGAATAAGGAAACATTCCATGAAAATGCTCGTAGTGATCGAGGGTGGAAATCTCGAAGTGGTCGAGACCGAAACGCCACAGCCAGCTCCCGGCGAGTTGCTGGTCAACATCGCGGTCTCCGCAATCTGCGGAAGCGAGGTCAAGGGCTACAAGGGAGGCGGCGGAGTCGGAACCAACCACGGGCACGAGGGTGCGGGCGTAGTCGCAGCCGTCGGCGAAGGCGTGGACAGCGCCTGGGTCGGCAAGCGCGTTGGCTGCAGCGCCATCTCGGGCTGCGGGCAATGCCAATGGTGCGCGCAGGGCGCCTACACATGGTGCACGACGGCCCGCAAGTTTCATTCCGCCATGCATGCCGACTTTGTCGCCATCCCTCCCATGGCCTGCTACGAACTACCCGACAGCATCGATTGGGAGGTCGGCGCACTGGTCTCCGGAGACGGCTTTGGGGTGCCTTTCCACACGGACCGCAACATCCACAATCCCGACGCAGCCAAGATAGTCGCCATCTTCGGGCTTGGCCCCATCGGTCTGGGCAGTGTCATGCTCCAGCACTACCGCGGGCGCAGGGTTATCGGTGTGGATCTATCGCAGACCCGTCTCGACTTCGCCACCGAGAGGGGTGCGGACCATGTCATCAAAGCCGATGAGGCGGATGCCGTCGAAGAGATCAAGAAACTCACCGATGGTCTGGGCGCCGATCTCTGCATCGAGGCGGTGGGAGTGCCAGCCACC
>JAGLDW010001162.1 GCA_023145395.1 Lentisphaeria bacterium
CATTGAGCGACTCGCGCGCCGCTCGCCCTCATTGCTTGCGGTGGTGCTCTTGCATATCGCGTCAGCGGTGGCCACCGTTTCCGGACACGGAGAGCTGGACATTTCGTCCAGCGCGTGTCCGGAAACAGGGAAGTGGGGTCTGGGGAGTACACGTACTTCCCAGCGGGAGGGCGAGGGCAGCGCCCTCGCAACACATCGCGCACACGGTTCGTTCGTCCCTTCCATCATTACAGAGGCGGCGCCTGAACGTCTGCGCCGCTATAGTCAGGCTGGCAGTCTACGAGAACAAGGATGCTCGCATGTGGAAAGTATTTCTAATGGCAACGACACTCCCCCTTGCGGCGGTGGCGGCCGACGCACGCACCTACTTCACGCCAGAGCGCATGCGAGAGGTCGAAGCGCGCGTGGCCAGGCACGATTGGGCGCGCGCCGGAAAGAAGAGCATTCTCAGCCAATGCGAATGGTACTTGAAGATGGAGCCTGCGCAGTTCTGGGACTTCGTGCCGCCCGCCACGCAACTCCGCGCCATCAACGTCTCCCACGGCGTCGGCTGCCCGGACTGCGGCGAAGCCATCTTCAGCAAGGGGGGGCACTATCCCTGGGAAATGGATCGGGAACGTCCCTTCCATGTACGCTGTCCCATCTGTTCCCGCGAGTTCCCAGAGACCCCCTTTGTCCCCTGGAACCCCGGACCGCGAACCATCGCGCCCGAGCAGGGCACCCCCATCGCAGACCGAGGCGCGGGATGGCAGGACGCGGAAGGTCACCGCTTCTGGTTTGTCGCCTACTACATCTTTTGGCAGCGCTGGCGCAAGGATGTGGTTGATGGCGCCAATCTGCTTGGACGCGCCTACTTGCTCACGGGAGACATGCGCTATGCGCGCCGCGCCGGCATCATGCTCGCGGCCGTCGCGCAACGCTACTCGGACTTCCACTACGAGGACCAAGTGTACCACGAGGGAATCTGGAACATCCGCGGGCGGATCTCCGACTACATCTGGACCTGTGGGGACAACAGCAAGCTCGCCCGGGCCTACGACGCCGTGCGCCCCGCTCTGCAAAATGATGCCCCACTGCGTGAAATCCTTGCCGGACACGGAGTCGCCGACCCCTGCGAACTCATTGGCAACGGCATGCTCCGCACGATGGAGGAGGACATTCTCCGCGGCTATGTCGCGGGCAACATGGGCATGCACCAGAGGACGCTCTGCCAACTCGCCCTCGTGCGTCACAACGACGACTCCACCCGCGGGCCCACCACCAGCCAGGTTCGGGATTGGATCTTCTCCGGAGGTGGCCGCGTGGAGGATCTGCTCTGGAACGGATTCTGGCGAGACGGGTTCGGTGGCGAAAGCTCCCCCTCCTACTCTGCCGGCTGGGGATCCAAGTTCTACGAACTGGCGGATCTGCTGCCGCGCATCGGACTGCACATCTGGGACAATCCCAAGATGCGCAAGATGGCCGACGCCGCGCCCGACATGCTGGTGGCCGACGAGTTCGCCCCCTGCATCGGGGATTGCGGCGGCGTGCGGGGCGCCAAGAATGTCGGGTTCTCCGCCAGCGTCCATGGGCGCGCCTTCGCACGCTACGGAGACACCCGACATGCGGATGCGCTGCGACGCATCGGCGCGCGCGACAACAATCTCTGGGACCATCTGTTTGATCCCGTAAAACTCGAGGAAGCCGTCCAGACCCCGCCTCCCCCAAACAAAACACGCGTGCTGGGCGGCTATGGTCTGGCCATCCTCGAATCCGGCAGCGGCGAGAACCGGCGCGGCGCGTCCCTCTATTTCGGCGATGCCACGGGGGGACACGGGCACTACGACCGACTCACCCTCGGCTTCTTCGATCTCGGCTATCCCATGTTCAGCGAAATGGGATATCCCACGCCCTTCCGCACACCCAGACGCTTTGGCTGGACCAGCAACACCATCAGCCACTACTCCGTGCTTGTGGACGAACGGCCACACGAAAACCGCAACCGGGGCCGCCTGCACAGCCTCGTCGGAGGCGCCTTCGTTCAGCTCATGGAAGCCAGTGCGGAGAACGTCTACCCCGGGCGCGTCGATCTCTACCGGCGCACCACCGCGCTCATCGACATCGATCCGGAGCATGGCTATCTGCTGGACATCTTCCGCATACGCGGTGGAAAACAGCACGACTGGAGCTTCCACGGCCCCGCATTCACAGAGTTCTCCGTCGCCGGCGTCACGCCGGGCCCGGTCCGCCCCGGGACGCTTGCGGGCGCCGACCACGCCTATGGCGAACCTCCCGCAGACAAAAAACGGACCAACGGATACGAGTTCTTCTTCAACACCCGCCTCATGCGTCCCGATAGCGTGTGGTCGGCCACCTGGCGAAATCCCGTCGATGGCGCGGCCTTGACCATGACCATGCCGGAAGGATGCGTGGACGAGGTCATCCTGGGAGAGGCAAAGCCCGAACTGCAGAAAGGCAACCCAGAGGTGATTCGCTACACTCTGGGGAGACGAACCTTTCCCGAGGGAGGAAAGAGCTTGAGCGCCTTCGTGGCCGTGAGCGAGGCACATCACGACGACACGCGCCGCGTTCGCGCCGTGCATCGCCTCGAACGCCTTTCCGGTCCGGACACAGCCATCGCGGTGTGCGTCGAACGCGACGGCACCGTGGATCTCGTCCACAGCGCGCTCGATGCGACCCACCACTGCATCTGGAAGTACAAGGACACGATCTTCGATGTTTCTGCGGAGTTCGCAACGGTCACCATCGACTCGGAGGGCGTGTCGCGGGCCACATTCGTCAACGGACACCACCTGCGCTACGGCGCACTCGCACTGAACGCCGCTCCGCCACTAGTCGGCGAGGTGACGGCCGTGGATCTGCGGGCCAACACCATCACCATCGACATCCCCCTGCCAGATCCCAGCGTCTGCAATGGCCTCGCGGCGCTCCTGGGCAATGAAACAAACCACACGGCCTACATGGTCGAACACGCGGAGTCCGCAGAGGACGAGGACGGCACGGTGCTGCACTTCGGACACACGCTCATGCGCCTCGGCATGGGAGAAGTCGCCGCCATTGACGGAAAAACACGCACCATCACATCCGACCGCACGCTGAGCGGCTACGGACGCACGGACGGAGGCCGCCACCAGGGCCGCTGGCTCTGCGGAGATGATCTCGCCACTCTCTTCCCCATCGCTGCGGTCGGCAAGAACACCTTCGTCCTGGAGAATGCGGACACCCCCCTCGAAACAGCCTTCCGCGATCAGGACGGAGATGGACGCGCTCTCTACTGGATCTGCGACATCGGACCTGGAGACTGGGTGAAACTGCCATCGCGGCAGGAATATACAAGACCTGCAACAAGCACCAACGAACACTAACAGCTCACATTTTGAATTTCGTTTTTGAGCTGGAATTGAGCGTGCGACACAACGTCCGCATCGCTTTCGTAGTCCGCGCGTCGGTGCAAGCACCGACGC
>JAGLDW010001163.1 GCA_023145395.1 Lentisphaeria bacterium
CACTATTGCAGATGCCCGTCAGTGGATCGGGACCTCCGGGACCGAGGGTATGCCTGGCACGCTCGCGGTCCGGGACGTCCCGCACCACCTCCGCCGTCGTGCTCAGAAGCTCAGATCAGACTGCGAATATCGTCAAAGCTCAGATGGGAGGGAACGCCTGTGGTCTCCGCGTCCTGCATCACTTCGGCGAACATCTCGGCTTTTTCGCGCTGAAGCGCGAGCACCTTCTCCTCCACCGTCTCGGCTGCCACCAGGCGATAGGCGAACACGGGCTTGTCCTGCCCGATGCGGTGCGTCCGGTCGATTGCCTGCCGTTCCACGGCGGGGTTCCACCACGGATCGAAGAGAAACACGTAGTCGGCCCGGGTGAGCGTGAGACCCGTGCCCGCCGCACGAAGGCTCAACAGAAACACCCGTGGTTCCTCGGATTCGTTGAATTCGCGCACGAGCGCAGGTCGCTTGGCGGTGGGGGTCTTGCCCGTGAGCATCATGCTCGGGAGGCCCGCTTCCTCCAATTCCGTTCGCAGGAGATCCAGCATGCTGGTGAACTGGCTGAAAACCAAGGCGGAATGCCCCTCGTCCAGCAACTCCTCGAGCATCTCGACCAGCACCCGGGATTTGGAGGAACCCTCCTCCGGGCGACCGCGTCCAAGCAACGCGGGATGACAGGCCAGCTGTCGCAAACGCGTCAGCGCGGCAAGCACTTCGATGGGCCCCTTCTCGCGTAGAGACTGGCGCGCTCTCACAACCTCGAGATCGTACAGTCTGCGCTCTTCCTCGGACAACTCGATGTGCAGCACCTCCTCCGTCCGAGCCGGCAGTTCGGGCGCCACCAAATCCTTGGTGCGGCGCAGAAGCACAGGAGCAATTCTGCGCGCCAATCGATCTCTCCTGCCATCGGCTTCAAAGGTGCTTTCGAACTGTCCGCGGCCCCCGAGAAATCCTGGGTTCACAAAATCCATGATGGACCAGAGATCGAGCAGGCGGTTCTCGAGCGGTGTCCCCGTGAGCGCAAGCGTTTGCGAAGTCCGCAGACTTTTCACTGCCTGGGCCACCTGCGACTCGGGGTTCTTGATATGCTGCGCCTCATCGAGGCAGACAACGTCATAGTCGATCGCGCGCAGTTCCTCCACGTCCATCCTCGCGAGCGAATAGTTGGTCACCAACAGGTCCCACTCCCCCTCCAGCATACTGCGCCGCCGGGCCGCCGCGCCGGCATAGGCAGAGCAACGAAGCTCGGGGCAGAACTGCTCCACCTGCTCCATCCAGACTCCGACCACAGATGCAGGGCAGACAACCAACGAGCGAAACGCGCGCCGCTCCGACCGAGCCCGCAGCGACAATGCCCGGAGCAACGCCAATGCCTGCACCGTCTTCCCCAACCCCATGTCGTCCGCCAGAATCGCTCCGACGCCATAGCTGGCCCGGTTCGCGAGAAACGAAAAGCCCGCGAGTTGATACGGACGCAGCACATCACGCAACTCGGGCGGCACTTCAAGCTGCGGCGCGTCCGCCTCCTCCCGGAGACGTTCGGCCAAATGTGTGCAGGATGGCTCGAGACAGGCCGCGAGATTGGCCTGAATCCGTTCCGCAGCGCGATGCGCCTCCGGGCGGAACAGACGCATCTGGTCCCCCTCGAACCCCTCTGCTGCGATCTCCGCAGCCAGTGCTTGGGCTCGGGCGGGATCGATCGAGAGCCACTGCCCGTCACGTGTGCGCAGAACATTGTTTCCCTCGCGCAAGGCATCTCGCAG
This sequence comes from Lentisphaeria bacterium, assembly GCA_023145395.1. Classification (GTDB taxonomy): domain Bacteria; phylum Verrucomicrobiota; class Lentisphaeria; order Oligosphaerales; family Lenti-02; genus JAGLDW01. Next base: position 1,755 of record JAGLDW010001163.1, read on the forward strand.
CTCGGAGTCGCTGAAGCGCACATCGCCGCAGAGCCAGCCGACGCGCAGATTGACAAAGTTTCCCTCTTCGTGCAGCGTCAAGTCAGGCTGCAGCTCCCGTCCGTCACCCAGGAGTCCGGCCAACTCGGGGACGACATCGCGCTGGACGTCTTCCGACAACTGCCTCCACAGCTCGGCCAGTTTGGCGATCCGACTGGGTGCTCCCGTCACCCGCACCCTCCCCTCCCCCATGTCCTCGCCCTCGACGTCCCGGAACAGTTTGCGGATGTCGCGCACGCACTGGCCGTCGTACACTTTCACCACATAGTTGCGCCCCCGGGACCGAAGAACAGCCGGATAGCGTCCATCGGCCGCCAACGGCACACCATCCACCGTCGCCCGAAGAACCACCTCCGCACCCTCCGGCACTGCCTCCAGGCGCAGGCGTCCCTTCGC
>JAGLDW010001164.1 GCA_023145395.1 Lentisphaeria bacterium
CGGCACCTTCTTCGCGAAACATTCCCGAAGAAGATTCCAGGACAAGGGAGGTGTGAACGAAAGTAGCTGTCCATCGACCACCGTCTGGCCGCGGCCGCCAATCAACGCCCCGAACAACTCGCGGAACTCGTGGCGGGCGCCTCGGGGCGTGACCACCACGGGCGCGATGCCCACCTCGTCCCCCGCGTCGCGCAGTTCGACCACCAGATGCGCCGGCTCCACCCCACGTGTGCTAAGCTCCGCACCCGACGCACGATCGACAAAGCGGCCGGGCGTGTCGTCCCAGCGCTCGAGCCAAAGGTCGAAACGGGCTTTGGGGACTTTGAACACCTGCAGATTCTGGCGCACCTCCACCTTGCCGCGCAACTGCGGCTCCAGCCACTTCAGGAACGACCAATCCCGATGCGCCCACTTCAGACCGCCGCCCGTCCGCACGCGAACCGCATAGTTGAACACGCTCTGCAGACGCAGCAGCGAGCGCGACTCACCCTGGACCATGTAGAAGCGAATCGCGACCTGTCCCTCCTGGTGATGAAAATCGGCCTCGACCTCAATCGTGGGCTTTGCGAGACTGGAGGTGCTTGATCGGGGCAGGTTGGACCGGGCCTGGGACACGGCGGGCTGCGTCGGCTGCGGGCGCGACTCCCGCGACCGGCGGGCGCGCTCCGGAGAGGGTGCCCGGCGGGGCGGTCCGCGCCAGCCCTCCGCCTTCGTCACCTCGGCGAGCACACAAGCTGCGGCGTAGGCGTGGGGACATCGGTCATTGACATAGCCACAGGTGCACGAGGGACGCCAGGCATCGTCAACCAGGCGCCAAGTTACGCGCTGGCTACCAATATCCAGCGTGAACCCGTTCCCCAGCCAGCGCAGAACACGCGAGCGTTCCTGCACAAGCAGCTTGTAGGAGTATCGGCGGACGGGTTCCTTGAACATGGACTTGGCCACCTCGGCAGGCAACCAGCGATCCAACCACTCGGGTGGTTCCGCCGGATGCGTTGCAGGAAGATGACCGCTCATGCAGAGGTGGTTCCGATCAGGACTGTCAGAGGATCTCGGCGATCTGGATGGCGTTCAGGGCGGCGCCCTTCAGGAGCTGGTCGCCACAGACGAACAACGCCAAGCCCGTGTCGCACGACAAGTCGTCACGCACGCGGCCCACCAGCACGTCGTACTGGCCATTGGTGTCCACGGGCATCGGGAAGTAGTTGCCCTCGCGGTCGTCCACCACCGTCACGCCAGAGGCGGCGCGCAACGCGGCCAGCGCCTCTTCCACCGACACCTTGCGCTCCTGCTCGATCGTGATTGCCTCGGCGTGGGAGCGCAGAACCGGAACGCGGACCGTGGTCGCGCAGACACGCATGCCATCGTCGTGCATGATCTTGCGCGTCTCGTGCACCATCTTCATCTCCTCCTCGCAATAGCCGTTCTCGAGAATCGGAGAATTGTGGCTGAAGAGGTTGAACGCGTAGGGATGGGGCAGCACCTCGGGCACGATGGGCTGGTTGGCAAGAAAGGCGCCAGTCTGGTCCTCAAGCTCCTGCATCGCCTTGGCGCCCGCCCCGCTCGCGCTCTGGTAGGTGCTGACGACAATGCGCCTGACGGGGGAAAGGTCATGCAGAGGCTTCACGGCCACAACCATGATGATGGTGGTGCAATTCGGGTTCGCGATGATCCCGTTGTGCTTCCTGGCATCCTGCGGATTCACCTCCGGAACCACAAGCGGAACATCATCGACCATGCGAAAAGCGCTGGAGTTGTCAATGACCACTGCACCCGCCTCGACCGCCGGACCCGCGAACTCCTTCGAACGGCTGCCACCTGCGCTGAACAGGGCAATGTCGATCCCGGAGAATGACGTGTCCGTCAATTCCTCGACCGCGATCTTCTCGCCGCGAAAGACAAGCTCTTTCCCCACAGAGCGGGAGGATGCGAGCAACCGGAGCGACTTCACGGGGAAGTTTCTCTTCTCCAGAGTCTCTATCATTTCCGTTCCGACGGCGCCTGTGGCACCGGCGATGGCAACATTGTATCCTTCACCCATCGACTGGATCCTCTACGTTCAACCCATTTCACACAATGACGGCCCGTGTGCGTCTGCTCACGAAAACCGAGTCCGCTCCACAGGCGCCACAAAAGCAGCCTGCCGAGCAAAACGAACACATACTATAACGCCCCAACGGGATGCGGAATACATGGAAGCCAGAAAGATGAACACTCGCGCTCCGCAAATCATGGAGATGAACACTCGCGCGCCGCAAATCATGGAGGGCGAACGGCCCGTGAGCCGCCGCGATGCATAGCCGTTGTCCCCTGGAGGGCGAACGGCCCGTGAGCCGCCGCGATGCGGCATCCTTCCGAACAAAAACCATTTGCATTGTACGCGACTCTGATACTCGAACCGTCCGTCCTCAGCTACCCAATTCGGTACAGCTCGCGTGCGTTGCCGGAACCGATGTGGTCGATATCGGCTTCGGTTGCACCGGCG
>JAGLDW010001165.1 GCA_023145395.1 Lentisphaeria bacterium
AGCGCGGTCAGAATGGCAAGGGCGGCGTGTCTAATGCTCATTGTGGGATCTCCAGTGCCTGTCTTTCGTGTCCTAATCGCTAAGCCGACCACATCCACGTCTTCAGAGTCGCTCGAGAAACTCGTCCAGCCAGTCGTTGGATCCGCCGTGGCCGCCGAGATCAAAGCCTGCTTCGACTCTGTGAAGATCGCTTCCAGCGACGGAAAACAGACCCTGTCGGATGCAGTAGGCGCGACAAGCCTGCTGTTGATTGGACGGCATGTGGGCGCATTCCACGCCGTCAATCTGAAATGCCTCGCGCAGCCTGTCCATATATCGGGCGCTGAAATCGACGATGACCCGGCCTTCCGCTCTCCAGAAGACCGTTGGATGGGCAACCGCAACCAGAGCACCACTCTCTTTGAGGGCGGGAATCACACGGTCCGCCGTAGGCAAGGCAATGGAGGGATCGAGCACCCGATCGGTCAGTTTGCTGACCTCCTCCCCCTCCTTCAAGAATCCTCGTCTGACAAAGTAGTCCCTCAGATACCGTCGAGGAACCGGCGTCAAGCCTTGCGCGGACACAACGTGCTCCGGACGAAATGATAGCAGCAATGCCTTCAGGTCCTCTTCGCTGAAGTCGAAGCCCTGCGCTTGCATGCCTTGGCACAGACATGCGGCCTGCTGATGATCCCGTTCTCGATAGGTGGCTAGCAGTTTGCCCAACGAGGATGAGAGCGGTCGGCTGAAACCATAGGCCAGGATGTGGTGCGCTCCAATCGGACTGTCCACGTCGAACTCCGCTCCCAGCACGACTTGAACGTGGGGGAACTGCGGCGCCAGGTGCTCCATATCGCGGCGGACATCGATGGTATTGTGATCTGTGAAAGCAATACAGCGCATTCCCAGTTCAGTGGCACGTTTCAGATAGGTCTCTGGGGTGACTTCGCCGTCATAGCTCCAGTGCGTATGCAAGTGCAGATTGTAATTGGCTGCCATGGTTCGACTCCTGCTCCGGCGAACTTCTGATTCCGGTACGAAAGTATCCTCCGTTGCCGTTCCGAACAAGTCTCGGCAACGAGGTCTTGTCCTGGGTCCGCGTGTCGGCTCTACAGAGGAACCGCAGTGTGTTTTGCGGAGTTCGCAGGGCGCCAGAGCTCCCGTGTGCGCGCAACTTAAACGTGCGCTCCTAGTAGGTGCGCTGGGCCCCAGTGCACTCTGCCTTCCGAATACGCTGGTTCACCGGGGCCCGGCGCACCTACTTGCCTTGCGGAGTTCGCAGGGCACGGCTCGCGGGAGTCTCGCTCCATGGGACACGCTGCTCGCATTGGGCATGGCTCGCGGGCCGCTCGCCCTCCACGATTTGCGCAGTTCGCAGGGCGCGGCGCGGATTGCAGTTGGACTCTGCGGGTAGAACTGGCACATTGAACTACGAGAAGTCTACCTACACGAAGGAAGTGCATGGAACCGTCCGAGCAGGACATGCAAAAATATCCGCCCACGAATCTGTCCCTGCTCGGGCGGATGCGCTCGGCGATGGATCCGCGTGGTCCGAGTTCGACTGCTTCCGCTGCGGGTTGATTCTGTACTGGGCGCGCTGTCTCGGCTGTTCCGATGAGATGGGCGAGGGAATGGAGTTCTTCCGGCTGGATCGAGAGACTGTGGACAAAAGGTGTGATGCGATGAACACCGGGCAAAAGGACGATACTGGCGATGGTGGCTCTGGCAACTCTGGCAACTCTGGCGTGGACGGTGAACGCGCAGGTGACCGATCCGACGGTGGGCAACATTCTGGGCATGCAGTTCGTGGAAGTTCCCGCAGGCTCGTTCCGGATGGGCTCGAACGACGGGGAACCCGACGAGAAGCCGGTGCACGAGGTGCGGATCTCGCATCCGTTCTGGATGGGCAAGCACGAGGTGACGCAGGCGGAGTACGAAAAGCTCGCGGGAAAGAACCCCAGCCGTTTCAAAGGCACCCGGAATCCGGTGGAGATGGTGTCCTGGAATGATGCGGTGGCGTTCTGCGAGAAGCTGACCGAGCGCGAGCGTTCGTCTGGCCGTCTTCTTGCGGGGTACGCTTATCGCCTGCCGACGGAGGCGGAGTGGGAGTATGCTGCGCGGGGCGGGGCGAAGTCCCGGGGAACGAAATACTCTGGTTCGGATAATGTGGACAAGGTGGTGTGGCACATATCGAACAGTGGCGGAAAGACCTACCCGGTGGGACAGAAGAAGGGGAACGAGCTGGGAATCTTCGACATGTCTGGGAATGTCTTTGAATGGTGCCTGGACTGGCACGATGCAGGTTACTATGGCAAGTCACCTCGGGTTGATCCGGCGAACACCGTATCGGCCTCGAGCTGTGTGATTCGCGGTGGCTGCTGGATGACCAGTGCCAGGAACTGTCGTGTGGCCGACCGCTACTGGAACGGGCCGGGCTTCACGAGCGACTGCATCGGCTTCCGCGTCTGCCTTGCCCCAGTCCGACGATGAACGAGATGATCGGCGGACATTGTGTATTCCTGTTTTCCGGTTCTGCCGGGGTCGAACAAACGGGTGCGTTTCATCACGCGCCACCCCGGCGGTGGCTGGCAGGAAGTTTTTTGCGCGGATGCGGGGAATCCGAACGTCGTCGCTGGGCCTTTTTCCGTCATTCGTGTTGATTTGTGTTCATTCGTGGTTCGCCTTCTTTCTCCTGCCCTCCTCTGCGCCTCTGCGTCTTGAGTGAGCCCGCTCTGCGGGAGAACGGGCGGGAGTTTTTCCTCTTTTCCGTGTTTTCCGTCATCCGTGGTTCGCAGGGCACGGCTCGCCGGGAGTCTCGCCCTCCATTTCTCCTTTCGTGTGTTGCCGTTCGCCACCATGGGCTCACTGCTTCCCATGCGGGAAGCCCGTCTCACTGCGTTCGGCTCGTGCCTTCGTGGTGAAGGAATCTGGCAGTTCACAGGGCGGAATCGGGGTCGCCTACATGACGTTGCCGAAGAGGGAGTGCGAGGTGGTGTGGGTGATGGCGATGCGGACTAGATCTCCCGGTTGCATTCCGGGTGTGGGTTCGAAGATGCAGACCTTGTTTGCGTCCGTGCGTCCGCTCCAGCGACTGGCATTGCGTTTGCTGGGGCCGGTCACCAGCACCTGTCGCTCCTGGCCCACGCAGGCTTGATTCCGTGCCTCGGCACCGGTCTCTAGATCGGTTAGCAGGATCTGGTTTCGCGCGAGTTTCACGTCCTCGGGCACCGTGTCCTCCAGTCGTTCGGCGGCCTTGGTTCCAGTGCGTTCGGAGTATTTGAAAATGTAGGCCATGTCGTAGCCCACCTTTTGCATGACCGAGCGCGTGGCCTCGAAGTCCTCCTCCGTTTCGGTGGGGAAGCCGACGATGACGTCGGTGGAGAAGGAACAGTCGGGCAATCGGGCGCGGATGGCTTTGATCCGGTCGAGGTATTCGGTGGCTGTGTAGCCGCGGTTCATGAGTTTGAGAATGCGGTCGGATCCGGACTGGAAGGGAATGTGGAAGCCCTTGCAGACCTTGGGCAGGGAGCAGACAGCGTCCACGAAGGCGTCGTTCATGTAGCGCACGTGGGGTGAGGTGAAGCGGATGCGTTCGATTCCGGACACCTCATGCACGGCGTGGAGCAGGTTCGCAAAGGGGGAGGCCTGCGGGTCGAGGGCACCCGATTCTCTGGCTTCGGCGAGACCATAGGCCGTGATGTTCTGGCCGAGTAGCAGCACCTCTTTGGTTCCTCCGTCCGCAAGCGTCTGGATTTCCCGCACGATGTCCTCCGGCTCGCGGCTTCTCTCGCTTCCGCGCGTGTAGGGGACGATGCAGTAGGTGCAGAACTGATTGCAGCCCCGCATGACTGAGACGTATCCCGTGACCTGTCCGCGCTCGTGCCCCGTCAGCACGGTTGGCATGTCCTCGCTTGTGTCCGTGGAGACCAATCCATTCCGCCCATCGAGCGCCTCGGCGATCAGTTCGGGAATCTCGTGCAGACGGTCGGTGCCTGCGACAAAGTCGAGATGGGGCAGTTTGTCAAGCAGCGAGCGTCCGAGATTCTGCGCCATGCAGCCGAAGACGCCGATGACCAGGTCGGGCCGGTCCCGTTTGAGCTTCTTGAGTATGCCGATCTTCCCGAGCGCCTTTCTCTCGGCTTGGTCGCGGACGCTACAGGTGTTGAACAGCAGGATGTCGGCGGTCTCCTCGGACTCGGCCCGAGTGTGGCCAAGCGCGTCGAGGAGGCAGGCAAGGGACTCGGAGTCCCGGTCGTTCATCTGGCAGCCGTAGGTTCGTATGTGATAGTTTGGCATAGCTAGAGTTTTCGCCCGAACCGCTTGTCGATCTCGCGGAAGGGGATGTTGACGAGCACGGGTTGACCATCGGGGCAGGTGTAGGGCATCTCGGCGGCCGCAAGATCTTCGAGGAGTCTGCGGATTTCCGTTGGCCCGAGGGTGTCCGAAGGCCGGACCGCGTGTCGGCAGGCGGCGCGGGCAATGCGGACGTCGTCTGGGCGGGGCGCGCCCGCCGTGCGTTCTCTCAAGTCGTCGAGAACATCCCGCAGCACAGTGCCGATCTCAGTCTGCGGGAACTGGGTGGGGACGGCGGTCACCAAATAGGTGTTTCCTCCGAAATGCTCGATGCCGAAGCCAAGATGCTCGAAGGACGGGAGGCTGCGCCCCATGAGTTTGGCATCGTCGTGTCCGAGTTCGAGTGTGAGCGGTATGAGCAGAGGCTGCTGCGGAGTCTTTTCTTCGTCGGCGGCCTGAAGCAGCGCTTCGAAGAGCACGCGTCGGTGGGCGGCATTCTTGTCGATGAGGACCAGTCCCTGCAGCCCTTCGGCGATCAGGTAGCGGTCTTGGAGCGTGCCCACGACGCGCAAGCCGGCAATTTCCTCCCGGGGCGAGGGTGTGTCTTCC
>JAGLDW010001166.1 GCA_023145395.1 Lentisphaeria bacterium
CGGCCTGAAGACTGACGCCATTTTCCGAGATCAAACCATCACCGAGGAGCAATGCGATATGCCTGTACGGGTGAACTTCCGGATGAACGCGGGGGATGAGGAGCTGGCACCGAGCAAGGCGCATCATGATGATGCGGCATTCGATGTCCGCGCCAGCATTGGCGACATGGTTGCCCCCGGCGAGGTGAAACTGATCCATACGGGTCTGTATTTGGAGCTGCCTGTGGGGTTCGAGGCCCAGATGCGTCCCCGCAGTGGCCTGGCGCTGAAAAAATCGGTGACGCTGCTGAACACCCCGGGCACCATCGACGCGGGCTATCGCGGTGAAGTGGGTGTGATTCTTATCAACGCCGGTTTGACTCCATTTGCGGTCGAGCGGGGGGACCGCATTGCCCAGATGGTCATCCAGAAGCTTCCCGATGTCGAGCTAGTCCGAGTGGACGAGCTTGGCGACACGCGTCGCGGTGCGGGTGGTTTCGGCAGCACGGGCACTTCGTGAGCACGCCGCCCAACGTTATTTTCGCGCCAACCCATAGCCAACGGACTGTATCCATGCCTGCTACCCATTGCCCCGTTCTTGACGATTTCTCGGTTTTGATGAAACAGAGCACTCCGGTGATGCGGCTTCGCGGCTTCGACGTGGGCGAATCGGTGGTGTATGTGGGACTTGCCTGTCTGAATCCCAGTGGAAGCGTAAAGGATGTGATGGCCTGGCACATGCTGCGCAAAGCGCGGGAACGAGGCGCAATCAAGTCCGGGGACACAATTCTGGAGGTCACCACGGGGAACACCGGTATTGCTTTTGCCATGCTGTCCGCTCTGTGCGGCTACAAGTTTGTGGCGGTCATGCCCGAGCACATGAGCGTGGAGCGGCGGCAGATTATGCGGGCCTACGGCGCGGATGTGGTGCTGACACCCAAGGAGGAGGATATTCCCGGTGCGTTGCGCAGGTACCGCGAGCTTGCGGAGGAACTGGCGCCGAATGTCTGGCTTCCGGACCAGTTCGCAAATGAAGACAATGTGGAGGCCCACTATCTGACCACAGGCGAGAATCTGGCGCGGAGTCTACCCGAGCGCATCGATGTGTTTGTGGCCGGCGTGGGCACGGGGGGGACGTTTCTTGGTGTCTCGCGTCGCTTGCGGGAGTTCTGGCCTGAGTGCTTGGGGGTGGTTGTGGAGCCTGCGGAGTCCGCAGTGCTCAGTGGGGGCGAGGCGAACTTGCATGGCATCCAGGGCATTGGGGAGGGATTTGTCCCCGATTTGATTAAGAACAACCGGGACGAGATCGGCGAGGTGGCTGTGGTCTCCACCGCCGAGGCGGAGGAAACCGCACGGACTCTGGCTCTGAAATCGGGGTTTTTCGCTGGTGTCTCATCGGGCGCCAATATCGCTGCGGCCGTGCGCTACGCCAAGGCTCGACCTGGCTGCCGCGTTGTGACCCTGATTCCGGACCGTGGTGAACGCTATCTGAACCAGGGGCTGTTCTGCTGCCGTCCCGAGGACTGCGCGTGCAGTCGCCACCGTTCGGTGGGCGGTCTATTCCCCAACGATTCCAATCCGGAGGAGTGTGAACAATGATTCTGCGAAAGATGGTGTTCCAATTGACAATGTTGCTGACAGCGGGGATGACAATGAGTGCGACTGCAAGAGAGGGGCGAGAATGGTGTCACATGTGGTGGGAGAATGCCCACGAGACAAAGCGTCCGCGCGTGCTCTTGATTGGCGACTCCATTGTGAACGGACTCAACGGGGTGACACGCAAGGAACTCGCCGACGTGGCGAACGTGGATCTGCTTGCCAGTTCGAAGAACATTAGCGATCCGGCGCTGATGAAGGAGGTGGGCTACATGCTTGGGGAGTACGAGTATGTTGTCGTCTACTTCAACCACGGTCTTCACGGATGGTCCATCCCCGTGAGCGAATACGAGGCGCATCTTCAGACTCATGTGAAGCGACTGCGTGCGCTGTCCGGCGGCGCCAAGTTGGTCTGGGCCAGCATCACCCCGCTGCGAGATCCCAATGAGGCGAGGAACAAGGAGATCGTGGCTAAGAACGAGATCGCCGCGCGGGTGATGAAGGAGAATGGAATCAAAATTCAGGATTTGCACGCGTTCGTGCTCGGGCATGAAGAGTGGCGGTCGGACAACAAGCGTGACGCGTATCACTATTGCGGCAAGGGGAACCAAGCCCTCGGCAAAAAAGTCGCCGAGTTCATTCGAACGCTTTGCGGGTGGACCAAGAAGTAGCTTGGAGGGTGCGCCGCGCCGCGTCCGGCGATG
>JAGLDW010001167.1 GCA_023145395.1 Lentisphaeria bacterium
GCGTGTCGCCCCCGACCGCCGCGCCCTCCAGGATCTGCGGAGTTCGCGACGCGCGGTGGTCAGAGGGTTGCCCGCCAGTTGCCAATTGCCTCGGATGTGCGCAAGGGCCGGTCGTAGATGCGCACCGCGTGCACAGTGCCGGATAATCCCTCTCCCACACGGAGTGACGAAGCACCATCCACACCACGCAGATCCTCGCTGAATCGACCCCAGCCAAATTGCCGTCGCACACCTCCATCGCACAACGCGCCGTCCACCACGAATGTGATGATTTTCGGCCCACTGTCGACAATGATCGTGACGTGGTGCACGCGTCCTTCCTCGAGCAAGTCCTGGTCACAGTCCCAGCGGCATTCCATGCGCCCGTCGTTGAGCACAATCTCGACGGTTCGGCGCTCCGTGACGAGCACGGCCAGTCCTCTTCCTTCCTGGGTGCGTGCATCGAGCGCCACCTGCCCCCCCACGATTTGGTCGAGGGAGAGCTCGATTTCGACGGCGAATCCGGCGCAGGTGCGGCGCGTCCCATAGTCCGCGCGACTGGTGTCGCGGACGCAGAAGGGGGGCAGACCCCGCATTTCGATATTGGGAGCATGCGGACTGTGCGACTCGAGGAGAAGCCCGTTCTCCGTCCGGGTTTTGGTGTCGAATTGCGTCCACATTCCCTCTAGGAGAGCGGGATCGATTTCGTGTACTCGGGCCTTGTCCTTCTGGGTCTCTGTCAGGTAGTAGCGGCCATCCTCCTCCACGAGGTCAGGATAGCTCATTCGGATGAATGTGTCATCATCGTAGAGGACGATTTCCGGCTGGGACCACTGGATCACCCGTCCATCGGGGCCGTCAGTCTCGCGCCCTCCGCAGAGCCAGACGGGATTGCGGTCCTCGTACGTGCTCCCACCATGATTGTGAAACCAGTAGAGGAAGTTCCCGTTGGCGCATTTCCAGACGAAGTTCGCAGCTCGGGGGTGACGCATCCGGCGACCATCCGCGAATTGCTTGTACCGAGGAGTAGACCAGGTGTGTCCCCCGTCCCGGCTGTAGCAGCAGACGGGGTGTCCATCGACACTGCGGTAGACGCAGTAGAAAGAGCCATCGCT
>JAGLDW010001168.1 GCA_023145395.1 Lentisphaeria bacterium
TCAATGCGTGCACTGCATCCTTCATACTGCGTTCGGCTATCTCGCCCAGCTTTCGGTCGACATCGTCCATAGGCTCGTAGTGGGCTGTGATGGAGTCGTCTACCCAAAGCTCGTACACAGCTTGGGCGGGGCATGGTTGTGGCAGAAGCGTAATGTCCCCTTTGGAGACAAACTGGCCCAATTCCTCGGCAGTGCCTGCCGTGCCGTCGCGCACCAGGCCTTGGTGGATGACAAATGGAGGGAACACAATCGTTTCAGGTTTTTCCCGTATGCGGAAAACGGGTGTCACGAGCGTTGGCACCATGGCTTCGGACAGGCTGGTGGCATAGCCAACGACCTCGAGCGACTCGATTTGGAAAGGAGCATCCATGAGATTGATTCTCACCCCGTCAGTTTTGTGCGGATGTACTTGAGGCAGCGGTCTTTCAGGATAGTGAACTCGCCACTACGGGGAGCTTCGAACATATCATAGTATACATTTCCTTGCTGACAATATTCCAAGAACTTCTGAATCCTTGGATCGTTTGCACGGGATTTCGCAACAAAGACGGCCTCTAGATGATGGCGTACGCTCAACTCTTCGTGTATTCGCACTTCGTGAGTCCACCGTCGTTGGTCCCCGCCCTGTAGTCCGATGGGGCCGGGCCAGTGTGGTTCCACGCCCTCGATGTAGTGCCACGGATCGTCGAACAGCAATTTCATTGATTCCCGCAGCAATTCCCGGTGTTCGGGGATCGGCAACTCGTGTCGATGCAGGAAGTCGATTGGTGATTCCGCCGGATCGGATCGCTGGAATACTTTGACCAAGCCGCCTGAATCGAATGGAGTGGCAGTGCCGGTTGTGCTTTCCGCTTCTTCCAGAGACCTGCTGAAGAGGAATCCACATTCGGAGGACGGGAAGCGGAATGGCGCGGCAAACAGGAACACGCTGTCGGCGGTTCCCAGCGTTTGCTCCACTGGTGGATGGGTGCTGTCTATGGTTCGCAGCCCCTCCGTCACCAGGCGATTGAGACACAACAGGCTGCCGCGATCCACTATCTCCGCAAAGCGATCTGCACCGGTTCCATTGGACAAAGGAATATCCGCTGAAATGAGCCCGGCTGTCTTGGCGCGAGCGGCGCTGGGGGCAGGCAGACTGTTCTTGGTCGCATAGTCCTGCAGATCTGCGCAAAGCTGTGTAAGATTGCGCGCCAGCACTTTCCCATCCATTCTCCGGCTCCTGACTGAACTTCCCCGATCGAGATAGTAGATAGTGTTCCCCTACAGACAACTAAGGTAGCGGAATGCAGTTGAATATGCAAAAAATGTCCGGGCCCTTGGCCCTGCCACCTTTGAGTTCAGTTCAGAGGAGGTGCGTTGGGACTGGTGCTCTGCCCCTGGCCCCGCCGGGGAATCGAGACTCCCCGGACCCCACATCAAAGTTTTCTGGCACGCGCCGGACGAGGCGTCCAGCTCTCCGTGCCAGGAAACGGTGGCCATCGCTGACGCGCCAGAGAACACACCACTCCCCCTGTCCCGGCTTTTCCCGGATCCCGCGTTCAGGGCTAAGGATTGATTTCCGGTCCTTCCGCCTTCATTCGTTTCTGAAGGTTCGCGGAGTCCGCACTATCTTCGTGGTTGCATCGCGCGCCGATTGGCGAATCATTGCGTGGTGCTTGGCGCGGAGTGGAAATCTGTGGCCTCGGGTTCCTTGTCGGGCAGGCCGATATGATCCCACAGGGTTGTGCCGGCGAAGGGCTGTCTGCGCAGGTCGGGGACGGCGACGGGTTGCCCCCCGTTCTCGGCGGAGCGGTTGGCCAGGATGCCCGGCAGCGTGAAATCCGCCATGCGGAAGACATCGATGGGAACGCGCTTGTCCGCGAGAATGGCGTTGACGAAGGTGGCGGCCATGGCGATATCCGTGCCACCGTGGCCGGCTGCCTTGTCTCCGTCCGGCGCGGCTGTGCCGATGTTGATGCGTTGCCAGCCTTGTCTCTCCTCACGCTCGCGCCCGAAGAATCTGCAAAACCCCTCGTGTGTGTACCACTCGGCGCTGCCATTGATCCCGAAGAGTCGATAGTTGTGCGACGCCGGCCGGCAGGTGTTCAGCGTGACCATGATCTTGATCAGGCTCCCCTTGGCGGTCTTGAACAGGGCGATCTGTCCGTCCGTGCGCAGCGGCGCCTGAGAACACCAGTAGGGGCCATTTTGGCAGGTGACCGAAACCACGCGGTCGTCCATGACGTCCAGCAGGGGGCCTAGATCGTGTGTCAGGTACTGGATTGGGGGCTGGTCGGCACGCCAGAGCGGCCGCACGTCCTGCAGGTTCTGTTCTCGCACCTGGTCCGGTGTGAACTTGGTCCGGTCCGGCAGAATCATGGAGTTGGGCAGGTAGTGCAGATATTCCCCTTCCGCGAAGGCAATGGGGCCGAAGCGGTCTTGCATGACCCATTTGCGCCAGTGCCGGAGGAAGTACAGGAAGCAGCTGTTCTCCGCGAGCATGTACTGCTTGCCGTAGCGTTCCTGGGCGAGGACGATGTGGCTGATCTCCTCCAGAGTGTATGCGCCGGGCACCTCGGAGAGCACGTGGCACCCCGCGGCCAGCGCCTGCACAGAGTGGGCGGCCTGCATGCGGCCGTTGCTGGCGATCACCACCGCGTCGGGTTCCATCGCCAGCAATTCCTCGAACTCGTTGACAATGCGCAGGGGATGGTCTCCCACGGCCTCTCTTGCGCGGTCGCGCCATTTGGCGATTTGATCCGCCGCGCCGATCACTTCCGCATTTTCCAGGCGGATGAGGTTGCGCAGGTGTGTCATCCCGCGTCCCAGGCCGAGAATTCCGATTCTGAGCTTGTCCATGGTCGCTGTTCCTCTTTGCGTTCAGGGGGTTCCCGCATCGATCCGAGGGTGTATAGTACAGCATTCTTTGTCCGAGGGCCATCGGCCCCGGCATATGCAATTGGACTCGCCCGCGCGGGTCCGAGTGGTACCAGCACCCCCACTTACCAAAACTGGAGCCAAATCAATGAATGAGCTTCTCTGGTTCTCCATGCTCGTCGCCAGCCTGACCATGGTCCTGGTCTTCTACAAGCTCTTCGGCAAGGTTGGGCTTTTCGTCTGGATTCCCATTGGCACCATCGTGGCCAATATCCAGGTGATCAAGATTGTGGAATTGTTCGGGTTTCAGACGACCTTGGGCAACATTGTCTACGCCTCGCTGTTCCTGGCGACGGACATTCTTTCGGAGAATCACGGTCCGAAAGACGCGCGCAAAGGTGTGGCCATAGGATTTCTCACGCTGGTTTCGCTGACCGGGCTCATGAACTTGGCGCTGTGGTTCCAGCCGGGCACTGCGGACAGCGCGCATGGCTCTCTTGCCGAGATCTTCACGATGATGCCGCGCCTGGCGCTGGCCAGCGCGCTGGCCTACTGCCTCTCGCAGACCCATGATGTCGCGGCCTACCAGTTCTGGAAAAAACGCGTCCCCGGAATCCGTGCCATCTGGTTGCGCAACAACGCCAGCACCGTTGTATCCCAGCTTCTCGACACGGTCGTATTCACCTTTGTGGCGTTCGCGGGGCTCTTCCCGTGGCCCGTGATTCTGGAGATTCTCTGGACCACGTATGTGCTGAAGCTGCTTGTCGCCGTGCTCGATACGCCCTTCATCTACCTAGCGCGTATGGGTCGTGACCGGGGATGGATTCCCGCCGATTGACACCAGGAACAGGCCGTGCGGAGTCCGCGAAGGCGTGGCCGCTGGGGACATCGGCCCTCCACGGTTTTCAGTTTGCTACGACAGGCGCCATGGGGCGCGCATGGGCTGATGCACAAGCCGATTGGCCGCCTCGTCGTTGACGAACTCAAGGGTGTCGGGGTTGAACTCGAGTTTGCGCCCAGTGCGGATTGCGGCGTTCGCAAGGTGGATGAGGATGTTGCTTCGGTTGCCGTTGACCTCGTTCAATCCGAACTTCTGGCGCGTGCGCATGGAGATGTTGAAATCGCTGATCATGGGCTCGGGTTCCGGCAGGTGTCTGACAAGCTCCGCCAGTTCGGGTGGGTCTGTTCGGAAGTTGCGGTAGACTTTGCCGTTGGGGCCCTCGATGTAGGGCTTGTCCTTCGTCTCTTCCTCTCCCCACTCGCAGGATTCGATAATGATCTCGCAGCCATCCTTGTATCGCATCCAGACCCGTCCCCAAAGGCCCACAGCGTCGTCGTGGGGTGGCCAGGGCGCGTAGGCTTCCACTTCCACTGGACTTGTGTCGTCCTTGTCGAGCACGTACTGAACGGGATCGAGGTAGTGCTGTCCCATGTCCGCCAGTCCTCCGCCGTCGTAGTCCCAGTAGCCGCGGAAGGATCCATGCGTGCG
>JAGLDW010001169.1 GCA_023145395.1 Lentisphaeria bacterium
TCCGGAGGCACGGATTCCGGAGGCACATCGATGCGGCCCGACCAGCCCTTGGTCTTCCAGTGAAACCCCGTGTGCCGGCTCACGCGCACCTTCAGCGGCCAGCCCAGTGCACCGCTCATGACCAGTTTTTTGAGGGGGCGCACGGTGGCGCCGAGTCCATAGAAGCCCCCATAGAGGCGAAACCATGTGTTGAGGCGAAAGACGCGCCCGTTGCGCCGCACTGCATCGACGATGTGTTGCCCTTCGTCAATGGTGCGGGTCATGGGTTTCTCCGCCCAGACATCGCACCCTGCGTCCAAGGCGGTGACGTTTTGCAGCGCGTGCCAGTGGGGTGGGGTCACAACGTGACAGCAGTCAATTTCACCAGTGGCGAGCATTTCGCGCATATCGCGGAAGGCTTTGCAGTCCTTGCCTCCCTTCGCCTTGGCTGCGGCCAGGCGTTTGCTGTCCACGTCGCAGACAGCGGCTAGGCGCGCCCCCTTGTCCCGCAGCACGTAGCCAATGTGTCCGTTGCCCATTCCACCACAGCCGATGACCGCGTGGTTGATGATATCGTTGGGCGCCGTGTAGCCCTTGCCCCCGAGCACCCGGCGTGGGACAATCATGAATGTGGCGCCCGCCACAGCGGTCTTGCGCAGAAAATCCCGTCGTGACGCACTCGCGTTCGTCTTCATGTGTGCCCAGTGTCCTCTGTTACAGTCGATCGTAGCCGAAGCGGCTTTCTCGTCTGTACACATACCCGTTGGCGCGACTGTTCGCAAACGGTAACCCCTCAGTCGGACGCATGTCAGTTCCGTAGGTGTTTCCTTGTGTCCAGAGCAATGTGGAGGATGCGATGGCGGTCGGGTGGCCTCCCGCCGTACAAGAGGCGGCAGTGGTGGTACCCCGCGCGGCGCGGATTGCGGACAGCACCTACGGAGCTGACGTGCGCCCATACGTGGCGTGCTCAATTCCACCTTTCATCATGATAGCTCGTGTCGAGCATGGCTCAGACGTGTTAGGCTGGGCATTTTCACCACGAAATTGACATGCTAAAGCACTACATCGGTTCGACCCAATGCCGAGCATAGGCGGAATGAGACGGAGGAAGGGCCGGACTCCGATGTCGCTGCGGGAGCAGCTGGCTCGAACAAGCCAGTTCACCAGACAGCCTACGTTGCGTTCCAAGTCGGTAAGTGATCATGGTGCTATCTACATTGGAGCAGACGAGTAAACCATGTCCTCTCATGTACCAGCCATACTGCTGCTGTCCCTGATCCTAGCTCAGATCCTGCCGCAACACCTGGTGGGGGCGGAAGGGGAGAGCAGCCTGTCGCAGAAGTGGAGTTACCTGAAGGGGCACCGCTTGGGCACCTCGCTACGCGAGCAGTTCCAGCATGGCCCCCAGTTCCCGGTGGACTCACTCACGAGGGGACTCCGGGAGGGTGCGCTGGGGGTGAAGAGCCACATGACGGTTGCGGAGATGCGCGAGGTGGTCAACGAGGCGATGAAGCGATATGTGCAAGCCAAGCAGTCCGCCGTGTCGGCTTCATCCGATGGAGCGGTAGTCCAGGCTCCAAAGGCAGAGTCCGCCAGTCCTGCCGAGGTCAGCTTTCGTGAGAGCGTAGGTTATGTCACCGGGAGGACCACGCTGTACGTGCGCTCGTGGAAGGATATCGACGATGGCGACCTGCTGCTCGTGTCCCCCCAGACGGGGGCGGCCAGCGCCTACACGCTCGCCTACTCCTACACCAGCGTCGACACAGGCGTCGACAATCCGGACACGGACGACGCCCGGCCACGCACGCTCACCGAGAGCATCGCCGGAACAGTCGTCTCACGCACCTACCACGTGTACGCGGGCAGTCTCTCAAGCGGCATCGTCCACATCGTCGAGCGGGCCGCAGACAACAGCTCGTCCTACGGCGCCACCGGCAACCTGCGCACCACCATCACTTACTACCCGTCCAGCGCCGGGAGTGCCTCCGCCGGACGGGTCAAGACCATCCGGTTCCCGGACGGGCGGCTCGATACGTACGTCTACGAATCGGGAGTGTACTCAGACAGCGTAGATCCCTCCCTCTGTTCGTTCTCCGCCGGCGCGGGCCACTCCCTCCGCGCCACAGTCACGCATGGCACGGTCACGTACCCGGCGGGGATCGCCAACCGCACGACCCGCGAGAGGTCCGTCCTCGACGCGGCAGGCAACCAAGTCATGGACGAGACGCACGTGTTCTCCGGCGGCACCACGTACGAGCGCATCGGCTGGACGGTGTGGGTGTACGACGCGCGCGGGCGACTCACGCACACCTACCGGTCCAACGGCACTGAAGCGCAGGTGGAATGGGACTGCTGTGGCAAGTCCAGGGACGTGTTCGCGGACGGCACGGACTACACGTACGTCCACGACGAAGTCGGACGGGTTGAGATAACCATAAAGGAGAATGCCGACGACCCCGACATCATCCAGACCCACACGCGCAACGGCGCGGGAGCCATTCTGTCCACCGTCACGGTAGCTGACAACACGACTCTCGCTCTTTCCACCAGCTCGACCAGAGACCTGACCGGGCGGGCCACCCAGCGGGTCGATCCGGCCGGTGTGACAACCACCACGGTCTACGACGACACCGACAACAAGACGACGGTCACCAACGCCGCGGGAGGCGCTGCCGTCGTTCAGCGCTACGTGTCGGGCCAGACCAAGTCGGTGACCGGCACGGCCGTGACCGACGCCTACTACGACTACGGCGTGGACGCGACGACCGGACACCGCTGGACCTGCATCTACGCAGGGGAGATGCCGGCCTCGAACGACTTCACCGACATCCCCATGTGGACGAAGACCTGGACAGACGTCCTGGGACGCACGTTCAAGGTTGAGGTCCCGGACCCCACCGACGGCACGGCCGTCTCCCAGTCGTACTTCAACGCCCTCGGCCGACTGGTCAGAACCACGGTGCCTGGGAAGGCCGACGCAATCTACGAGTACAACGAGCTCGGGGAGCTTACCCGGGTGGGGCTGGACATCGACGACGACGGCGATCTCACCGAGGCGTCCCTCGACCGTATCGCCGACACGGACACGGTCTACGAGAAGGACGCCTCCAACGTCTGGTGGCTCAAGACCACCTCCGCCGTGTTCCCCACGGACAACAGCTCGACAGACGTGACCGTTTCAACCACTCGCGCGCGGTTGACGGGCCTGGGATCGACCGCGCCCACTGCCTATTCCGGCATCCTCGCAGCCGAGTCCAGCGTCGAGGACATCCACGGCAACATCACCGTCTCGCGCA
>JAGLDW010000117.1 GCA_023145395.1 Lentisphaeria bacterium
CTCCCACTGCTCTCCTTCCCGGCTCAGGAGGGGGGCGGTCACCCGATAGCACGGACACTGGAGCTAGAGTCTCGGATGCCGTCCTGGCGCCCGCGATCACGGCCGCAACCACGGCAGCCCTACTTGGCGGTTCCCAGGCGTTGGAGGTCTTGCGGTCCCTCATCAACCATTGGAGTCCAGTCGTCCGGAAGACGGTAGCTCTCGCCGCAGGATGTGTCGAAGGCAGAGAAGTGGTGGATATTCTGATAGACGTGTTGAAGTCAGGCGGAACACTGGGAGACCAGACAGTTCAGGAGCAGAAGGAGGCGAACACGGACCCCAAATCCCGTCTCGATGCCCTCCGCAAACACGCGGGAGCTTGCTTCCACAGTTCCCGAAGCGTCATCACGTCTGGCGGAGGAAGCCGTGTCGTGACTTACTCCGAATGGCTTCGCAGTGACATCCCCAGCCAAGTGTTCGAGGCACTGAGTCGCCTAGGCTCTTCTCCGGAACGGGCAGATGCGTTCTCCCGGATTGCCGAATCGCGGGACTCGGCCCAGCAGTGCTGTCTGATCCGTGAGTTGATCAGGCAAGATGCTCGTGATGACGATGCACGTGATTTCCTGCAACGGCTTCTCGCAGATGGAGAACCGGAGGCGAAAGAGGAAGCGAGGCACGCACACGAGAGACTGTTCGGAATCGATCCCAAGCGAATAGAGATTGCTTTGGCGAAAGAGGATGTGGAGGAACTAAAGCGCATCCTGGAGTCAATCGCCACCATGAAATCTTCGGTGAATCTCGGCATTCTGGCCCGGATTGCCGAAGAAAGCTCACCATACTGCAGGGAGTCCCTTTGTGAGGGCCTCCTCAAGACGGCTAGTGTGTTGCGGGAAGTCGACCCGGATGGCTGGAAGCAAATGTCCGATGAGATCGCTCGCCTGATCACTGCCGTTGTACGCGAAGACCCGAGAACCCGCTGGCCCCGAGTACTGCACGAGGACTACGATCGGGGGAGAAAGGGAGTTTCCTTCTGTATATCGCCAGCTTTCATCGGCCCACTATTCGAATATATGCAATCAGTCGACGAGCCAGATCTGGATCCAAACATCTGTTTGGACGACCGCTATGGTCGCCCCCCCGATCCCCGTCTAGCTCGCACACTCCGCGACGAGTTCAAACACTGGTTCCATTCACTACCCCTAGATACCATTAACGGGAATGAAGAAGAGGCGCGCCAAGCCGTGGTGTGGCTCCTCCTCTTCGGGAATGATGAGAGATGTCCCGTGAGGGTACCAAGAGAGACCGACTGGGCGCCCGTGTTGCATCGTTTGAAGCACCTCGGTCTACAAGACCAACGGCGTGACCTGGAGAGACTCCTCTGGCAAGCAAACATCAAGGGTGCATGAGGACCATAGGACGTGGTCGCCTTGGCCATACCTCTGCCTCCCGCGTGTACCAGGAACAACCAAGCAGAAAAAAACGACCGGAACTCTCCCATTTTCTGTCACATTCCCTCCTAGCTGGCTGATTCATAGAGTAGAGAAGCATGCTGGGTGGCATGCGGAGCTACAGGAAAGTGTCGGAAAAGGAGATCGAGAGATGTCTCAGTTCAGAATCAGCTATCAAGTCAGCGATGGTCAGGGCAGGATGGTCACTGGTCGTACCGAAGAAGTCATCACCGCCTCCAACGCCTCCGAAGCCCGGCGCATCATCGCCGCCCGTTACTTCGGCATGGATGTCACGTTCCTCGGGACGACCCCGCTGTACTAAGCCGAAGAAGGTCAATCAACACTGACGAACGCCAGTGCGCCCGTTCTCTGAGCGGGCGCACTGTGTGTCTCCAGGCAATCAAGGCAGGAACAGACAGAAGCCATGGCACGGGGGAGATCTTCGGATAGATCAGGATGGGAACGCTGGTCGGTGCCAGCGAGAAACCGCATGACCAACAGGACCTGAACAGCTACGGGCTGCAAAGTCGTGCCACACTAGGTGCGCGCTCTTGTCAGAACCGACCAGTCTGGAATGGACAGGCTTAGAAAAACTGGGATAGCCGTACTGAGCAAAAGAATACCCCCAGACATTCGTGTTGTATGTAATTGTTGATGATTGGGTTGCGGCTGGATTCTGCTTGGCTGCGGCCGGGACTATCAGGTGCAGTTCCGCCTCGATGACAGCCTGGAGAGAATCTACGCATCCACTCAGAGCATTGTCCTATGGTCCACACTTGATGCTTACTCGGAGCCAACGTAAGCGTCATCTTTTTTTGCCTTGGGTAGTGTCGGAAGCTCGTTCAACGCCGCGATGCGTGACAAGACGGGATCAATGACACAAAAACGCGAGGTAAGAGAGGCGGTCAGCAAGTCGGGAAAAGTGGTACCGTTTCGTACCGTTTTCGAGTTAAAAGGTACCATTTCGTACCGTTTTGGCTCATTTGTTTTCCAAGGCTAAGTGGCAGCCAAATTCGACATTCCCCTACCTAAAACATGAAACCATAGAGGCTTTTCCGCAGAAACACGAGAGGGGAAGTGGCACCCCGGACAGGGTTCGAACCTGTGACCTACGGCTTAGGAGGCCGTCGCTCTATCCAGCTGAGCTACCGGGGCGCAGCGCGCATACTGTACATGAACGGCCTCCGGGCGCAAGCTCGAAGCTAGTGGCATTGAGATGGGGACAGGCTATATTTCCTTTTGTCTTTGGCAAGATATTTCGTCGCTTTTCAGGACTGGGTGCAATCCCCAACCGGCGGTACAGTCCGCGAGCCCGTCACGATGGGCCGACACGGTGAGACTCCGTGACCGACAGTGAGAGTCTGGATGGAAGAAAAGCGCGCGGGACACATGATCGGATGTTGATTCTTCGTGTGTGTTGTGTCGCGTTCTCCCCGCCTGCGAAGTGGAGTTTTCCACTGCACGCCGCGTGGTGTGCGAGAAGATCGGACAAGCGGGGCCAACATGTTCCACACAGCAGAAGAACTCATCGCCGCCATTGCCGCGGGCGAGATGGTCGTCATCACCGACGACGAGAACCGCGAGAACGAGGGCGACCTCATCATGGCGGCGGAGAAGGTGACTCCCGCCGCGATCAACTTCATGGTCACCCACGGGCGCGGCCTTGTCTGCGCCCCCCTCACCCGGGAACGCTGCATCGAGCTGAGTCTCCATGAAATGGCCCGCAACGAAGACCCGTTCGGCACCCAGTTCACAGTCAGCGTGGACGCACGCGAGGGAACCAGCACCGGCATCTCCGCCCAGGACCGCTCCCTGACCATCCAGCGCCTGGCCGACCCGACCGCTACCGCCGACGCCTTCTATTCCCCGGGACACGTCTTCCCGCTCATTGCCCGCGAAGGTGGTGTGCTCGCCCGCTCGGGGCATACCGAAACCGCCGTGGATCTGGCCCGCTTGGCCGGGTTCTCCCCAGCCGGAGTGATCTGCGAGATCATGAAGGACGACGGCAGCATGGCTCGCGTCCCCGATCTCCGGAAGTTTGTCAAGAAGCACGGACTGAAATGGGGTACTGTCGCTAGTCTGATCCACTTTCGCCGGGAGACGGAGAGCCTAGTGGATCTCACCCAGATCATCAAACTGCCCACACCCGCAGGCCCATTCGACCTGCACTGCTTCGTCTCCAAGACGGACGGGCGCGAGCACCTGGCGCTGGTCCACGGGGAGGTGAAGGGCAAGGAGAACGTGCTCGTGCGGGTGCACAGCGAATGCCTCACCGGCGATGTCTTCCATTCCCAGCGCTGCGACTGCGGCGAGCAGCTGCACGCGGCCATGCACCAGGTGATTCAGGAAGGCGCCGGCATCATCGTCTACATGCGTCAGGAAGGACGGGGCATTGGGCTCGCCAACAAGCTGCACGCCTACCACCTGCAGGACCGCGGGCTCGACACGGTCGATGCCAACGTCAAGCTCGGCTTCCCCCCCGACCTGCGCGAGTATGGAATCGGCGCGCAGATTCTCCTGCATCTCGGCGTCAGCAGCATCCGCCTCCTCACGAACAACCCGAAAAAGCTCGTCGGGCTCGAAGGCTACGGCATCACCGTCACGGGCAGAGAGCCGATCTCCGTCCAGCCCAACGAATCCAACCTGCACTATCTCGAGACCAAGAAGGAACGCATGGGACACATGCTGTAACTCAGATCTCAGATTTCAG